>NZ_CAURTV010000096.1:0-14314 GCF_963527515.1 uncultured Cellulomonas sp.
GCCTCGCCGAGCTCCGTGGCGCCCAGCCCGCCGACCGCCGGGCCGCGGACGACGAGCCAGGTCGGGACCGCCGGGTCGCCGAGGTGCGGGCGCATCGCGAGGATCCCGGCGACCGTCCGCAGGTCCCGCGGGGCGACGACGAGCACCGCGTCGCACGCGCGGACCAGCGACTCCCCCGCGACGACCGCCCCGCGGTCCACGTCCAGCACGAGGGCTCCCGCCTCGGCGGTGAGCGCGTGCAGGACGTCGGCGACCACGGCCGGCTCGGGTGGCCCCGGGCGAGCGCGGTCGGCGCTCAGCACCGCGCAGGCTCCCCATCGGGGCAGCAGTGCCAGCACGTCGGCGCCCGACACCTCGCCGCGGGCGTCGGCGAGGTCCGGCCAGCGCACACCGTCGGCGGCTTCGAGCCCGAGCAGCACGTCGATCCCGCCGGACGCCCGGTCCAGGTCCACCAGGACCGTGGCGGTGCGGCGTGCGAGCTGACGGGCGACGGCCGCGGCCAGGGTCGACGCACCGGCTCCGCCACGCCCGCCCAGCACGCCCACGACGAGCGCGCGGCGCCGGGTGGAGGCAACCGACGGCCAGGTCGGGTGGGCGGGACGGGCTCCCGTGAGGGGGGTCATCGGGTGCACCTCTCCGTCCGGCCCGACCTGACCGCCGGCGCACCCGGAACACTGCCGCGCACCCGTCCTGCGCGGGCCGCACCCTGGCGCACCCGTGGACGCCGCCGACGGACGCGGGGCTGGGGGCGGCTCGCCGTGGTGTCGGGGCCGCCCACTAGGCTCGCCGCGAGCCGCACGACACCCCGCCGCCGACCGCCCGGAGCAGCATGGACGAGGACCCGACGCCGCAGGACGGCCTGCGCGAGGCTGCGTTCTTCGACCTCGACAAGACGATCATCGCGACGTCGTCGGCGACCGCCTTCTCGCGCCCGTTCCTCGCGGGGGGCCTGCTGACCCGCCGCTCGGTGGTGCGCACCGCGTACGCGCAGCTGCTCTACCAGCTCGGGGGTGCCGACGAGGACCAGACGGAGCGCCTGCGCGCGCAGCTGTCACGCATGGTCGCCGGCTGGGACGTGTCGCAGGTGTCGGCGATCGTCGCGGAGACCCTGCACGAGTCGATCGACCCCACCGTGTACGCGGAGGCCGTCGCGCTCATCGCGGAGCACCACGACGCGGGCCGGGACGTCGTGGTGGTCTCCGCGTCGGGCGCCGAGGTGGTCGAGCCGATCGCCGCGATCCTCGGTGCCGACCACGTGATCGCGACCCGGATGAACGTCCTCGACGGGCGGTACACGGGTGAGATCGACTTCTACGCCTACGGCCCGAACAAGGCGTCGGCCATCCGCGAGCTCGCGGAGGTCGAGGGGTTCGACCTGGCCGCCAGCTACGCCTACTCCGACTCCGTCACGGACGCACCCATGCTGGGCGCCGTCGGCCACGCGTTCGCGGTGAACCCCGACCGGGCGCTGCGCCGGCTCGCCGTCGAGCGCGGCTGGGGCACGCTCTCGTTCGTCCGCCCCGTGCCGCTGTTCCCCCCACGGGCCCGGATCGTGACCGCGGGCGTCGTGACCCTCGTCGCCGCGGGCGTGCTGGTCACCTGGCTCCTGCTCCGACGGCGCCGCCGGAGCACCTGAGGCGGTCCCGCATCACGGACGCACGTCCCAGCATCCGGCGCCCTCACCCCGCTGGCCTGCGGCGTCGTCGTCGCGGGTGTTGCTCGCGCGGGAAGAGGAGTACGACAGGACCACAACTGCATGACCGCGAGGGCACCCACGCGCAGGAGAGCCCACCTATGGGCAGGTCGACCGGGCTCGTCCCGTCGCGACCGACACCGGTGCACGCCTGATCACCCTCGCGTTCCGCTGTTGGCGGCGGCGCCCCTCGGGGCGCCGCCGTTCGTCTGCCCGGCAGCCGTGCGGACCGCGGGCCGGCCGACCACGTCATGAGTGACGTCAGACAGCCCGCGAGCGCGTCTCAGGGCTTGCTCGCGCCCGGTCAGCCCAGCGAGCCTGCGAGCACCGCGTCCGCGATCGTGCGGGCCTCGTCGGCCCCCACCACCACCGCGTCCCCGTACGCGCGCACCCACGCGGCCACGCCCTGCGGTGACCCCGTCGCGAAGCCGGCCGCCGCGCCCAGGTACGGGTTCAACGCGCCGGCCCAGGCGGCCTCCGCGACCACCGACCCGGTCGGGTCCAGCCCGCGCGCGGTCAGGAGCAACCGCGCCACGGCCCGCGCGACCAGCCCGTTGGCCGCAGTGAAGGGACGCAGGGTCAGCAGCTCGCCGTGCACGACGGCTGCCACGACGAGCGCGGGCACCTGCGTGGTCCGCACGGTCCGGTCCAGGAGGTCCACGCGCGCGGCCAGCTCGTCGCCGGCCAGCGCGGGACCGAGACCGGTGAGGTCCTGCGGCGGCCCCACCACCCGGAGGCGGCCGACGCTCGGCTCGTCCAGCCAGCCGCCGGTCGCGGCGACGTGCACCCGGACGAGGAGCTGGCGCAGCGGCGGGAGGTCGGCGGCGCCGCGGGCTCCGAGCGCGGGCATCCACTGCTCCACCAGGACGGTCGCACCGAGCGCGCCGGTCACCACCGGCGCGGTGCCGCCGCCGGTCGCCAGCTCCCGGACCAGGGAGAGCGGCACCCGGACGCCCTCGACCGCGCACGACGCCTGCGTGGCGCGCAGACCCGCCTCCGCCCGGACCTCCCGCCAGCGACGCCGGTAGGCCTCGTGCCAGCGCAGCTCCTCGCAGGCCACCCGGGCGCGCTCCACGGCCTCGGCCACCCCGGCGAGCTCGAGCAGGGGGGCGAGGGGGTCGGTCACGCGGTCACCCTATAGATGAGTCCACAATGGCGAGATGGTGTCCCCGAGCGTCTCCTCGTCCATCACCGCGCGCCTGGAGGTGCAGGCCCGACCGACCGCCGTCAGCGAGCTCACCACGGCGATCGAGAAGGCCGGCGGCATCGTCACGGCCCTGGACGTCACGGCCTCCGGCCACGAGCAGATGACCGTCGACGTCACGTGCGCGACGCGCGGCGAGGCGCACGCGGCGGACATCGTCGACGCCCTCAAGGCCCTGCACGGAGTCGTCGTCGAGCGCGTCAGCGACCGCACCTTCCTCATGCACCTGGGCGGCAAGCTGTCCATCGAGTCGAAGGTGCCGCTGCGCAACCGCGACGACCTGTCGATGGCGTACACCCCCGGCGTGGCACGCATCTGCGAGGCGATCGCGGCCCACCCGGAGGACGCCCGCCGCCTGACCATCAAGCGGAACACCATCGCCGTGGTCACGGACGGCACGGCGGTGCTGGGGCTCGGCAACGTCGGTCCGCTGGCCAGCCTGCCGGTCATGGAGGGCAAGGCGGTGCTGTTCAAGCGGTTCGCCGGGATCGACGCGTTCCCCATCGCGCTGGACACCACGGACGTGGACCAGATCGTCGAGACCATCTGCGCCATCGCCCCGGTGTTCGCCGGGATCAACCTCGAGGACATCTCGGCGCCGCGCTGCTTCGAGATCGAGCGGCGCCTGCGGGAGCGCCTCGACATCCCGGTGTTCCACGACGACCAGCACGGCACCGCCATCGTCGTGGTCGCGGCACTGACCAACGCGCTCAAGGTCGTCGGCAAGGACCTGGAGTCGGTGCGGATCGTCCTGTCGGGCGCGGGCGCGGCGGGGACGGCCGTGCTCAAGCTGCTCCTCGACGCGGGCGCCAAGGACGTCGTGGTCGCGGACATCGAGGGCGTCGTGCGCGCCGACCGGCCCGGGCTCGACGAGTCCCTGTTCTGGACCGCGTCGATGACCAACCCGCGCGGGGTCTCCGGCAGCATCCCGGACGCGCTCGCCGGCGCCGACGTGTTCATCGGGGTCTCCGCACCGGACGTCATCACGGGCCACGACGTCTCGACGATGGCCACGGACTCGATCGTGTTCGCGCTGGCCAACCCCCGCCCGGAGGTGGACCCGGACGACGCGGCGCAGTACGCGGCCGTCGTCGGCACCGGTCGGTCCGACTTCGCCAACCAGATCAACAACGTGCTCGCGTTCCCGGGGGTGTTCCGCGGCCTGCTCGACGCGCAGTCCCACCGGATCACCAGCCGGATGCTGCTGGCGGCCGCGCAGGCGCTGGCGTCGGTGGTCACGGACGACGAGCTCAACCCGACCTACATCGTCCCCAGCGTGTTCAACCCGGAGGTCACGACCGTCGTCGCGGCAGCCGTGACCAAGGCCGCGCACGAGACGGTCGACGCCTAGACCCGCCGCGCGAGCGACTCCGCTGCGCGCTGCGTCGCCCGGACCAGCCCGTCGGGCACCATCCCGTCCTCGAACGTCACGGCCAGCCCGGCGATCGGGTGCCCGGTGTGGTCCCGCACGGCCACCGCGACGGAGGCGAACCCCGTGGTCACGTCCCCGTGCTCCGACGCCCACCCGACCCGCCGCACCTCGGTGAGGATCGCCCGCAGCTCCGACGGCCGCCGCGGACCCACACCGGTGCGGTCGACGAAGGCCTCCCGGCCGGGGAACAGGGCGCGGACCTGCGCGGTCGGGAGCGCCGCGAGCACCGCCCGGCCGCTCGCGGTCAGGTGGGCCGGGAGCCGCACACCCACGTCGGTGACCAACGAGGGCCGGCCGGCCGCGCGCTCCTCGACGACGTAGACCACGTCCCGCCCGTGCAGGACGGCCAGGTGCGCGCTCTCGCCCACCTGGTCCACCAGCCGTGCGAGCACCGGCCGCGCCGCGCGGGCGAGCGGAGCCTGCCGCGAGTAGGCGGAGCCGAGCTCAAACGCGCTCAGACCCAGGCCGTAGCGGCGCTCCTCGGGCAGGTGGACGACGAACCCGTGCTCGGTGAGGACGGCGAGCAGGTGGTACGTGGTGGACCGCGGGAGGTCGAGCGCCGTGGCCAGCGCGGCGGCGGGCAGCGGGCCGGTGCGGGACAGGTGCCGCAGGAGGCGCAGGGTGGCGTCTGCGGCGGGCACAGCGCTCACGAGGGCCTCCTGTCTGGCATCCCAGACAGTATCGCCGGGGCACACCTACGCAAGGGGCCGGCCGCGCGGTGTCATGAGTCATGGGCGCCCCCACCACCGTCGTCGTCGGCACCGGATCGGTCTCCATCGCCGACGTCGTCGCGGTCGCCCGGCACGGCGCGGGCGTGCGGCTCTCCGGCGAGGCACTGACCGCGATCGCCCGGGGCCGCGAGGTGGTCGACGCCCTGGCGCGGGACGCTCAGCCGCACTACGGCATCTCCACCGGCTTCGGCGCCCTGGCCACCCTGTCCATCCCGGCCGACAAGCGCCTGGACCTGCAGCGCAGCCTGGTCCGCTCCCATGCGGCGAGCACCGGGCCCGAGGTCGAGCGCGAGGTGGTCCGAGCGCTCATGCTCCTGCGGCTGTCCACCCTGGCCACCGGGCACACCGGCGTCCGCCCCGAGACCGCGAGCGCCTACGCCGCGATGCTCGACGCCGGCCTCACGCCGGTCGTCCGCGAGTACGGCTCCCTCGGCTGCTCCGGTGACCTCGCACCGCTCGCCCACTGCGCGCTGGCGCTCATGGGCGAGGGCGAGGTCCGCGACGCCACGGGGCAGCTGGTCACCGGGGAGCGACCGGTGCACACCCTCACCGAGAAGGAGGGGCTCGCCCTCATCAACGGGACGGACGGCATGCTCGGCATGCTCGCCCTCGCGCTGCACGACCTGGACGTCCTGCTGGACACGGCCGACATCGCCGCGGCGATGAGCGTGGAGTCCCTGCTCGGGACGGACGCGGTGTTCGCCGCCGACCTCCAGCGATTGCGCCCGCACCCCGGGCAGGCCGTCTCCGCCGCGAACATCCGCGCGGTGCTGCGCGGCTCCGGGATCGTGGCCAGCCACCAGACCCCCGAGTGCACCCGCGTGCAGGACGCGTACTCGCTGCGGTGCGCGCCGCAGGTGCACGGTGCCGCGCGGGACACCGTCGCGCACGCGCGGACCGTGGCCGAGCGCGAGCTGTCCGCCGCGATCGACAACCCGGTGATCACCGACGACGGCCGGGTCGAGTCCAACGGGAACTTCCACGGCGCCCCGGTCGGGTACGTGCTCGACTTCCTGGCGATCGCCGTCGCCGACGTCGCGAGCATGTCCGAGCGCCGCACCGACCGGTTCCTCGACGTCGCCCGCAGCCACGGCCTGCCCGCGTTCCTCGCGCACGACCCCGGCGTCGACTCCGGCCTGATGATCGCGCAGTACACGGCCGCCGGGCTGGTCAGCGAGCTCAAGCGGCTGGCGGTGCCGGCCAGCGTCGACTCGATCCCGTCGTCGGCCATGCAGGAGGACCACGTGTCGATGGGCTGGCACGCGGCCCGCAAGCTGCGCCGGTCGATCGACGCCCTGACCCGGGTGCTCGGCATCGAGCTGCTCACCGCCGCACGGGCGCAGGACCTGCGCGCACCCCTGGAGCCGTCGCCGATCACGCGGGCGGTCAAGGACCTGCTGCGTGCGCGCGGCATCCCCGGCCCCGGCCCCGACACCTATCTGGGACCGGACCTGGAGACCGCAGCCGAGGCCGTCCGCTCCGGCGCGGTCGCCGCACACCTAGGAGCCCACTCATGACCGCCGGACCCCGCCCCGTCCGCGCACCGCGCGGCAGCACGCTGACCGCCCGCAGCTGGCAGACCGAGGCGCCGCTGCGGATGCTCATGAACAACCTCGACCCGGAGGTGGCCGAGCGCCCGGACGCCCTGGTCGTCTACGGCGGGACCGGCAAGGCCGCCCGGTCGTGGGACGCGTACGACGCGATCGTGCGGACGCTGACCACGCTCGGCGACGACGAGACGCTGCTCGTCCAGTCCGGCAAGCCGGTCGGCGTGCTCACCACGCACGAGTGGGCGCCGCGCGTGCTGATCGCCAACTCGAACCTCGTGGGCGACTGGGCGACGTGGCCGGAGTTCCGGCGCCTGGAGCAGCTCGGGCTGACCATGTACGGGCAGATGACCGCGGGCTCGTGGATCTACATCGGCACGCAGGGGATCCTGCAGGGCACGTACGAGACGCTCGCCGCGGTGGCCGCGAAGCGGTTCGGCGGGACGCTGGCCGGCACGCTGACCGTGACCGGCGGCTGCGGGGGCATGGGCGGTGCGCAGCCGCTCGCGGTGACGCTCAACGGCGGCGTGTGCCTGATCGTCGACGTCGACGGCGACCGGTTGCACCGGCGGGTCCGCGAGCGCTACCTGGACCGGGTGGCGACGAGCCTTGACGAGGCGATCATGCTGGTCACCGAGGCGAAGCAGGAGAAGCGCGCAGTCTCCGTCGGCGTCGTCGGCAACTGCGCCTCCGTGCTGCCCGAGCTGCTGCGCCGCGGGGTCGAGGTCGACGTGGTCACCGACCAGACGTCCGCGCACGACCCGCTGAGCTACCTCCCGGTCGGCGTCGAGGTGGCCGACTGGGCGTCCTACGCGGCCGCGAAACCGGAGGAGTTCACCGAGCGGGCGCGCGAGTCCATGGCCCGGCACGTCGAGGCGATGGTCGGGTTCCTGGACGCGGGAGCCGAGGTGTTCGACTACGGCAACTCGATCCGCGACGAGGCACGGCAGGGCGGCTACGAGCGGGCGTTCGACTTCCCCGGGTTCGTCCCCGCGTACATCCGGCCGCTGTTCGCGGAGGGCAAGGGGCCGTTCCGGTGGGCCGCCCTGTCCGGGGACCCGCACGACATCGCGGTGACCGACCGGGCCGTGCTCGACCTGTTCCCCGACGACGACCACCTGCACCGCTGGATCCGCGCCGCGCAGGACCGGGTCGCGTTCCAGGGGCTGCCGGCCCGCATCTGCTGGCTCGGCCACGGGGAGCGCGACCGGGCCGGGCTGCGGTTCAACGAGCTGGTCGCGTCAGGACACGTGACCGCGCCGCTGGTCATCGGCCGGGACCACCTCGACGCCGGCTCGGTCGCCTCCCCGTACCGGGAGACCGAGGGCATGGCCGACGGCTCCGACGCGATCGCCGACTGGCCGCTGCTGAACGCGCTGGTCGCCGCGAGCTCCGGCGCCACCTGGGTCTCGATCCACCACGGCGGCGGCGTCGGCATGGGCCGTTCCATCCACGCCGGGCAGGTGTCCGTCGCCGACGGCACCGACCTCGCGGCGCGCAAGCTGGCCCGCGTGCTCTCCAACGACCCCGCTATGGGCGTGCTGCGGCACGTGGACGCGGGGTACGCGCGGGCCGACGAGGTGGCGACGGACCACGGGCTGCGCGTGCCGATGCGGGAGAGCACGTGACGTTCGCGAGCACGTGGTCGGACCTCGAGCCGGTCGGGCGCGCCACCGACGGCGGCTACCGCCGGTTCGCCTGGACCCGCGAGGACCACACGCTGCGCGAGTGGTTCGCCGCAGAGGCGCAGGCGCGCGGCCTGGACCTGGTGACCGACCGCGCGGGCAACCAGTGGGCGTGGTGGGGCGACCCGGACGCGACGCCGGGGGTCGTCACCGGCAGCCACCTCGACTCCGTGCCGGGCGGCGGTGCGTTCGACGGGCCGCTCGGCGTGGTCAGCGGGTTCGCGGCCCTCGACCTGCTGCGGGAGCGCGGCGTCACGCCGGCGCGGCCGCTGGGCATCGTGAGCTTCGTCGACGAGGAGGGCGCCCGCTTCGGCGTCGCGTGCGCGGGCTCCCGCCTGATCACGGGCGTGCTGGACGCGGACCGGGCGCGGGCGCTGCGCGATGCCGACGGGGTGAGCATGGCCGACGCCCTGCGCACCGCCGGCCGCGACCCCGCGGAGCTCGGCCCTGACCCGCAGGCGCTGCGCCGCATCGCGTCCTTCGTCGAGCTGCACGTCGAGCAGGGCCGCGCCCTCGTGCACACCGGCGACCCGGTGGGCGTCGGGCGGATGATCTGGCCGCACGGCCGCTGGCGCGTCGAGCTGCGCGGTGAGGCCAACCACGCCGGCACCACCCCGCTGGCCGACCGGCACGACCCGATGCTCGACCTCGCGGCGCTGATCGCCCACGTCCGCCGGGCCGCGCAGGACGCGGGCGCGCTGGCCACCGTCGGGAAGGTGCGGGTGGACCCGAACGGGGTCAACGCGATCCCGTCCCAGGTCACCGCGTGGCTGGACGTCCGCGCCGCGGAGGAGTCCGCGGTCCGCGCGGTCCTCGCCGCGCTCGAGACCTACGTGCCGCAGGAGGAGTCCTGGACCCCGGTCACCGTGCTCGACGCCGACCTCGCGGACCTGGTCGCGGGCACGCTGGGCGACCCGCCACGCCTGGGCACCGGAGCCGGCCACGACGCCGGCATCCTCGCCGCGGCGGGCATCCCGACGGCGATGCTCTTCGTCCGCAACCCGACCGGCATCTCGCACGCGGCCGCGGAGGACGCCGACGAGGCCGACTGCCTGGCGGGCATCGACGCGCTCGCCGCCGCCCTGGGACGGTTGCTCACGTGACGACGTACTGGGCCGCCCACGCGTGGCTCCCGACGGGGCTGACGAGCGACGTCCGCGTCACCGTGGCCGGCGGCCGGATCACGGCTGTCGAGACCGGGGCCGCCGGCCCCGACGACCACCGGCTCCCCGGCGTCGTCCTGCCCGGCTTCGCCAACACCCACTCCCACGCGTTCCACCGCGCGCTGCGGGGCCGGACGCACGACGGCGGCGGCACGTTCTGGACCTGGCGGGACCGCATGTACGCGCTCGCCGCGACCCTGACCCCGGACACGTACCTCGACCTCGCCCGCGCCACCTACGCGGAGATGGTGCTGGCCGGCGTCACCGTGGTCGGCGAGTTCCACTACCTGCACCACGGCCCCGGCGGCACGCCCTACGACGACCCGAACGTCATGGCCGAGGCCCTGCGCACGGCGGCCCGCGACGCCGGCCTGCGGCTCACGCTCCTGGACACCGCCTACCTGACCGGCGGGATCGACGCGCCGCTCGCGGGAGTCCAGCGACGGTTCGGGGACCGCGACGCCGACGCCTGGGCCGCCCGCGTCGCCGCGATCCGCCCGGACGACACGATGACCGTCGGCGCCGCGATCCACTCCGTGCGCGCGGTCCCCCTCGACGCGATCCCGGTGATCGCCGCGCACGCCTCGGGACGCCCGCTGCACGTGCACCTGTCCGAGCAGCGCCTGGAGAACGAGCAGGCGCTGGCCACGTTCGGCGCCACCCCCGCGCGGGTGCTGGAGGACGCGGGCGCCCTGGGCCCGCGCACGACCGCGGTGCACGCGGTGCACGTCACCCCCGAGGACGTCGCCATCCTGGGCTCCACCCGCACCGGCGTCTGCCTGTGCCCGTCCACCGAGCAGGACCTCGGCGACGGCATCGCGCCCGGCGCCCTCCTGCACGCGGCGGGCGCCCGGCTGAGCGTGGGCAGCGACCAGCACGTCCGGACCGACCTGCTGGCGGAGGCACGGTCGGTCGAGCTGCACGAGCGGCTGGCCGACGAGACCCGCGGCGTGTTCTCCCCCGCCGAGCTGCTGGGGCTCCTGACGTCGGGGGGTCACGCGAGCCTGGGCGACCCCGCGGGTGGGCGCCTGGCCGTCGGTGCCCCGGCCGACCTGGTCGCCGTCCGCACGGACACCCCGCGCACCGCCGGGGCGGACCCGGCGCAGCTGGTCCTGGTCGCGGGCAGCGGGGACGTCGACACGGTGGTGGTCGGCGGCGTCGTGCGGGTCGAGGGCGGGCGGCACGTGCTCGGCGACGTGGGGGCCATGCTGGGCACGGCCGTCAGGAGCGCGTGGGGGGAATCCCGATGACGTCGCACCTGGTCACCGGCATCGGTGAGCTGACCACGCACGACGACCGCTTCGGCGGGCCGCTGCTCGGCGCCGCGCTGGTCGCGCAGGACGGGCTCGTCGTCTGGGTCGGGTCCGCGCAGGACGCCCCGGCCGCCGACCGGCGCTCCGACCTCGCCGGCGCCGCGGTGGTCCCCGGCTTCGTCGACTCGCACACGCACCTGGTCTTCGCCGGCGACCGGTCCGCCGAGTTCGAGGCCCGCATGGCCGGCACCACGTACACCGGCGGGGGGATCGCGACGACGGTCGCGGCGACGCGCGCCGCCTCCGACGCCGAGCTCCGTGCGTCGCTCGCCCGGCTCGTCGCCGAGTCCCGCAGCCAGGGCACCACGACCCTGGAGATCAAGAGCGGCTACGGCCTCGACGTCGAGACCGAGGAGCGCCTGCTGCGCCTCGCCCGCGAGGTCACCGCCGAGACCACGTTCCTCGGTGCGCACGTCGTCCCGGCCGGCGCCGACCGCGGCGAGTACCTGGCCCTGGTGACCGGGCCGATGCTCGCAGCCTGCGCGCCGCACGCCCGCTGGGCCGACGTGTTCTGCGACCCCGCCAGCCCCTACGCGTTCGACGCCGGCGAGTCCCGCGCCGTGCTCCTCGCCGCGCAGGCCGCAGGGCTGGAGCTGCGGGTGCACGGCAACCAGCTCGCCCCCGGCCCCGGGGTCAAGCTCGCCGTGGAGCTCGGCGCCGCGAGCGTCGACCACTGCACCTACCTCGCTGACTCCGACGTCGCCGCACTGGCCGGCAGCGACACGGTCGCCACGCTGCTGCCCGGGGTCGAGTTCTCCACCCGGTCGCCCTCACCGAACGCGCGCCGGCTGCTCGACGCGGGCGCCGAGGTGGCACTGGCCACCGACTGCAACCCGGGCACCTGCTTCTCCACGTCGATGCCCCTGATGATCGCGCTCGCGGTCCGGGAGATGGGGATGACGGTCGCCGAGGCGGTCCGGGCGGCCACCCTGGGCGGCGCCCACGCGCTGCGCCGCGAGGACGTGGGCCACCTCCGGGTGGGCGCGCGCGCTGACCTCGCGGTGCTCGACGCCCCGACCTACCGGCACCTGGCCTACCGCCCGGGGGTGCCGATCGCCCGCGGGCTGAGCCTCTAGGCCCAGGTCGCCCGGCGGTACTGCGGCTGCCAGGAGCTGACGTCCTCGACGCCCAGCTCGTGCGCGGCCCGCAGCGGCCAGAACGGGTCGCGCAGGCCCTCGCGGCCCAGCAGGACGGCGTCCGCGGAGCCGTCGGCCAGCACCGCCTCGGCCTGCGCCGGCTCGGTGAGCAGCCCGACCGCCGCCACGGGCAGCGCCGACGTCTCGCGCACCTCGCGCGCGGCGGGGACCTGGTAGCCGGGGCCGACGGGGATCGACGCGGGTGCGTTGCCCCCGGTCGAGACGTCCACCAGGTCGACGCCGTGAACGCCGAGCTCCTTGGCCACCTGTGCGACCTCGTCGACCGTGAGCCCGCCCTCGACCCAGTCGGTCGCGGACAGCCGGACGAACAGCGGCTTGTGGTCCGGCCAGGCGGCGCGCACGGCGTCCGCGGTCTCGACGAGCAGGCGTGCGCGGTTCTCCAGCGAGCCGCCGTACTCGTCGTCGCGGTCGTTGGACAGGGGCGAGAGGAACTGGTGCAGCAGGTACCCGTGCGCGGCGTGCAGCTCGACCACGTCGAACCCTGCGTCGTCGGCCCGGCGGGCGGCCTCGGCGAACGCCGCCGGGATGCGACCGATCTCGTCCAGCGTCAGCGCGTGCGGCGTCGCCAGACCGGAAAAGGCCGTCGCCGACGGTCCGACCGTGGTCCAGCCGCCCTGCGCCGACGGCACCGAGCCGCTGGCGTCGGCGAACGGGGAGTAGGTCGAGGCCTTGCGGCCCGCGTGGGCGAGCTGCACGCCGACCAGCGTGCCGCGCTCGTGCACGAAGTCCGTGATCCGCCGCCACTCGGCGATGTGCAGGTCGTGCCAGAGCCCGGTGTCCTCCGGGGTGATCCGCCCCTCCGGCACGACGGCCGTGGCCTCCGCGAGCAGCAGCCCGAACCCGCCCGCCGCGCGTGCGCCGAGGTGAACCAGGTGCCAGTCGTTCGGGCTGCCGTCGACGGCCGAGTACTGGCACATCGGCGCGAGCCAGGCGCGGTTGGCGAACGTGGTGCCGCGCAGGGTGAGCGGCGAGAAGAGGAGGGTCACGTGCGGTCGCAACCGACGGGCGGCGCCACCGATTCCCCCGGGCCCTAGGACCCCCATCACGTCGGCCGCGCCGCGCGACCATGGACGGGTGCTGAGCATCCCCGACGCGGTCGACTCCCAGGCGGTCGCCGCCCACCACAAGGTCGAGCTGACCGCGTCGCCCGGGGTGTTCCTGGTCCGCACCATGCTGGCCGGGGCGTACATCGGCATCGGCGTCCTCATCATGGCCACCGCGGGCGGTCCGCTGTTCGTGGCCGCCTCGCCGTTCACGCCGCTCGTGCAGGGCCTGGTGTTCGGCGTCGCGCTGACCATCGTGGTCGTGGCCGGGGGCGAGCTGGCCACGTCCGCGATGATGATCCTCACGCAGGGTGCGATCCGCGGCGTGATCGGCTGGGGCCGCGCCGGCCTGACCCTGCTGGCGTGCATGGCGGGCAACCTGGTGGGCGCGATGGTCTTCGCGCTCCTCGTGCACGTCTCGGGTGTCATGGCCCCCGGCACCGCCGGCGGGGCGGTCCTGGCCAGCATGGTCGAGCACAAGGCCGACGAGACCTCCGCGCAGCTGCTGGTCCGCGGCATCCTGTGCAACGTGCTGGTCTGCCTGGCCATCTGGTGCGCCGGCCGGCTGCGCAGCGAGGGCGCACGGATCGCGGTCGTCTTCGCCTGCGTCATGGTGTTCATCACCTCGGGCTTCGAGCACGTCGTCGCCAACATGACGACGTTCTCCCTCGGCCTGTACGGCAGCCTGCCCGGCGCGACCGTCGGCGAGATGGCCCGGAACATCGCCCTGGTGGGCCTCGGCAACCTGATCGGCGGCGGCCTCCTGGTCGGTGCCGCGTACGCGTACGGCAGCCGCCCGACGCCGACCCTCGAGCAGCCGCGCACGTCCGGCTCGGGCGCGCTGCCCGGCGACCGGGAGCCGCTGGCCATACGGTGACTCGAACAGCGGCGTCGCCCGGCGCCGCCCGAGTGGCCAGCTTCGAGGAGCACGCATGAGCACCTCCGACCCGCACCGCCCCGACGAGGCGCGCACCTCCGACGAGACGGTTCCCGCGATCGAGGAGACGACGCCGGCCGCCGACGACTCCCCCGCCCACACGGTCGCCCCCACGGTGGAGACGCTCGACCCACCGGCCGCGACGGAGCCCGACGCGGACACGCGGCGGCCCGACGCCGAGCCCGCCGCCGTCGAGCCGCCTGTGGACACCGGCCGCCACGCGGTCGTCCGCCCGACTCCCACCCCGCCCGACGAGCCCGGTCCCGGCCCCGTCGTCGCCACGACCGCCCCGGACCCCGAGCCGACCCCCGCTGCGGCCCCGCCGGCTCCCACCCCCGCCGAGCCCGCCCGCTTTGCTGCGACCCCTGCCACCGCCGCTGCCGACGACGACGACCGCCTGTTCCCGGAC
>NZ_CAURTV010000097.1:0-14276 GCF_963527515.1 uncultured Cellulomonas sp.
CCTCGTCGGCGGCGGCCCCCAGGACGACGACCACGGGCGCGCAGCCCGCGTCGAGCAGCAGCCGGACCGCGTCGGCCAGCCAGGGCACCACCAGCGCCTTCGGACCGCCGTGGCGCGTCCCGGCGCCGGCGGCGAGGACGATGCCGCTGAGGCTTGCGTGGGTGGCGGGCACGTCCCGTACGGTGCCAGTGCGCGACTGTGGAGCGCTACAGGGAGGCGGCGCGGATGATCGACGACGGACCTGAGACGCGGGAGCGGCTCGCCACGGCGCTGCACGTCCGACGGTGGGTGGACGAGGTGGTGTCCGGCTGCCCGTACGACTCGCTCGACGCCCTCGCCGGCGTCGCCGATCTCGCCGCCCGCCGCCTCAGCGCGGCCGAGGTCGACGAGGCGCTCGCCGCGCACCCGCGGATCGGGGAGCGGTCGACCGGACTCTCGGCTCGTGAGCAGGAGGCGTCGAGCACCGAGGACCCCGCCCTGGTCGCCGCGATGACCGACGGCAACCGCGCCTACGAGGAACGGTTCGGCCGCATCTTCCTCATCCGGGCCGCCGGCCGGAGCCGACCCGAGATCCTGGCCGAGCTCCACCGGCGGCTGCAGCTCACCGACGAGGCCGAGTCCGCGGAGGTCGCCGACCAGCTCCGCCAGATCGCGCTCCTGCGCCTGCCGACCCTCTTCGCCTCATGAGCAGCCAGCTGAGCACCCACGTGCTGGACACCACGCTCGGGCGCCCCGCCGCCGGGGTCCCCGTGACGCTCGCCGTGCTCGAGGACGGGCGGTGGTCCGGGGTCGCCACCGGGGCCACCGACGACGACGGCCGCGCCCGCTCGCTCGGACCGGCGCAGGTCCCGCCCGGCTGGTACCGGTTCACGTTCGACACGGCCGCCTACTTCGCGGCGACCGGGCAGGTGGGGTTCCACCCGGAGGTCGTCGTGGTGTTCGAGGTGGTGGACGACAGCCACTACCACGTGCCGCTGCTGCTGAGCCGGTTCGCGTACTCCACGTACCGGGGGAGCTGAAGGGCGGCAGGGTCAGTACTCGATGCGCATCGGGCGGGCGAGCCAGGCGTCCATCGGGTCGGCGGCGTTCGGGATGCGGTGGCTGTGGACCGGCATCGGCCAGGTGTCGCGGTGGGAGGCGAACAGGTCGTAGAAGGCCCGGTCGTCGAAGCCTGCGCGGGCGGCGTCGAGACGGTCGGCGGCGAACACCACGCGGTCGACCCGCGCCCAGAGGCAGGCGGCGATGCACAGGGGGCACGGTTCGCACGACGAGTACACCGTGGCGCCGACGAGCGAGAAGCTCTCGGTCGCCCGGCAGGCGGCACGGATGGCCTGGACCTCGGCGTGCGCGGTGGGGTCGTTGTCGCGGGTGACGCGGTTCTGGCCGACGCCGAGCACCTCGCCGTCGCGCACGACCACGGCCCCGAACGGGCCGCCGCCGTCGGCCACGTTGGCCATCGCGAGCGCGACTGCCTGCGACAGCCAGCCCTCGTCCTGCGACAGGGGGTGCTGGTCCTGGGGGCTCATGCGGCACCTCCACCGGATGCGGTCGGACTGCTCGTCGCGGCGCTCACGGTGCACCCACCGATCGCGTCCAGGCCTCGCCCGCGTCGGCCGCGCCCTCGCGCACCACCACGGCCTCGATCAACCCGTAGGGACGGTCCGCGGCGACGAACACCTCACCGCGGTTCTCCAGGCCGAAGGGGCTGAGGTCGACCAGGAAGTGGTGCTTGTTGGGTGCCGCGAACCGGATCTCGACCACGGCGTCCACCGCGTCGAGCACGGCCTCGCCCATGTGCCAGAGGGTCTGCTGCAGGGCCAGCGAGTGCCTGGTCGCGAAGGTCGAGAGCAGCACGCCGCGCACCGTCCGGTAGGTGGCGTCGTAGTCGACGTCGGCACCCGCGTACCGCCACTGGGCGACCAGGGATGTCGCCAGCACCCGGTCGGTGGTCTCCGGGAGGGTCGTGTACTCGTCGGTGAGGAACCCGCGGAACTCCGAGCCGGTGGACTTCAGCACCGTGAGGTCCTTCAGGCCGGCGATCACCGTCGTGCCGGCGTCGTCCGCGGTGACCGACGCGGTGCGCACCTCCTGACCGCTGCGGACCCACGTGTGGCCGTGCTCGGCACCGTCGACGACCACCCGCTCCCACGCGTACTCCTCGACGTCCACGCGGGCACCGGAGACCGGGCCGACGTCGTCGACGAAGTGCCGCGCCAGCAGCGTCGCGAACCGCTCGGGCGATCCGATGCCGTGCTGCTTGGCGAACGCGAACGCGGTGTTCTTCTGGGTGTCGGTGGGCAGCACGCTCGACTGGTCGCCGTCGAGATAGGCGGCCGCGAAGTCGCCGCGCAGGGCGGTCGAGACGTTGAGGTCGCGGATCTCGTGGCGGGGGGAGTCGCGCACCATCCGGACCACGCGCGTCTCGGCCTTGCCGTACTGGTGGGTGTGCAGTCGGGCCGTCATGGCCGCAGTGTGCCGGGGTCATGTGACACGCGCGTTTCCTCCTCCCGGGACACCGGTGAGCAGGCCGTGTCCCAGAGGGCCGACGGTACTCGGGGCCGTTCGGCCGCGGTCTAGGCTCGTCGCACCCTGCGCGCGCCCCGACCCGTCCGGGAGGTGACCACCCTGCTCGAGATCGCCGACCGCCTGCTCGCCACGCTGACCGCCGGCCACCGTGTCGCCGTCGCCACCGTCGTGTCGATGACGGGCAGCGCGCCCACCGTCGTGGGGACGTCGATGGCCGTGGACGACACGGGCGCCGCGCTGGGCAGCGTCGCCGGCGGGTGCGTCGAGGGCGCCCTGTACGAGCTGTGCACCGACGTCCTGCGCGGCGCAGCCCCCGGCGTGCAGGAGTTCGGCGTGACCGACGAGGACGCGTTCGCCGTCGGCCTGACCTGCGGCGGTGTGCTGCGGGTCCACGCGCGCGAGCTCGGGACGGCGGACCTGCCGGTGCTGGCCGCTGCCGCCCGTGGGGACGACGCCGTCTCGGTGACCGCCCTCGACGGACCGCTCCCGAACCCGGTGCCGACCGTGGACCGCTCCGGCATCGTGCGGGTGATGGGGCCGGACGGCGGCATCGAGGTCTTCGTCGAGGTCGCGTCGGCGCCGCCGCGGATGCTGGTCTACGGCGGCCTCGAGTTCTCGTCCGCGCTGGCCGTCGTGGCGCGTGCGGCCGGGTACCGGGTGACCGTGTGCGACGCCCGAGCGGTGCTCGCCACCCGGCGACGCCACCCCGCGGCCGACGAGGTCGTCGTCGACTGGCCCGTCCGGCACCTCGCGGAGCAGCGGCTGGGCGCGCGTGACGTGGTGTGCGTGATGGCCCACGACGACCGCTTCGACGCCGACCTGGTGCTCGCCGCGCTGCGCTCCGGAGCCGGGTACGTGGGGGCGATGGGTTCGCGACGGACGCAGGACCGACGGCTCGCCGAGCTGGTGGAGCGCGGGACGACCGACGACGAGCTGGCGCGCCTGCACGCACCGATCGGGCTGGACCTCGGCGCGTCCACGCCCGGGGAGACCGCGGTGTCGGTGCTCGCCGAGGTGCTGGCCACGCGCCGCGGCGCCACGGGTCTCCCGCTGACCGACCTGGCCGGCCCCATCCACCACCCCGCCCGCATCCACCCCCGCTGACGGCGCCCCACCGTCCGCACGACCGCGGGGGTCAGGGGCGCAGGAGGCGCCAGAGGCGTTCCGGGGTCATCGGGAGCTCGTGGGGGCGGACCCCGAGGGCGTCGCGGATCGCGTTGGCCAGGGCGGGCGCGACCGGGTTGTACGGGGCCTCGCTCATCGACTTGGCGCCCAGCGGGCCGAGCGCGTCGCTGGTCTGCGCGAACAGGACCTCGGTGCGGGGCAGGTCCACCATCTGCGGCACGTGGTAGCTGCGGAAGGAGGCGGTGGTCACGCGGCCCTCGTCGTCGATCCGCAGCTCCTCGAACAGCGCGCTGCCGACGGCCTGACCGGTGCCGCCCTCGACCTGGCCGCGCAGCTGCTCCGGGTGCAGGACGGTGCCCGCGTCGACCGCCTGGACGGAGCGGAGGACGGTGACCTCGCCGGTCTCGGGGTCGACGGCGGCGCGGAAGCCGTGCACGTTGAACGCCACCGAGCGCGGCGAGCCGTCGTGCGTGCCGTGCCCGGTGAGCCCGGGGACGGCGCGCGCGACCTCGCTCAGCGGGACGCCGCTGGCGGAGACGGGCGTCAGGTCCTCGGCGTCCCAGGTGCGGGGCTCGTCGCTCGGGTGCTCGCGCAGCGCAGCGGCCGCGGACAGGATCTTGGTGCGCAGCTGCAGCGCGGCGCGGTGCAGGGCCAGCCCCGCGACGACGACGCCCGCGGACCCGAACGCCCCGGTGTCGTAGCCGGCCACGTCGGTGTCGGAGTGCACGAGGACGATCCGGTCGACCGTGGTGCCGAGCGCCTGCGCGACCAGCTGGCCGTGCACGGTCGTCGTGCCGTTGCCGAACTCCGTGGTGCCGATGCTCGCCTCGTACCGGCCGTCGTCGAGCAGGCGGACGGCGGCCTCGGCGTAGTGCCCGCGCGGCGCGATGGTGGCGATCATCGCGATCGCCATGCCGGAGCCGACGAGGGTGCCGGGTGGCGGTGCCGGCTCCGCGGACCGGCCCGCCAGCGCGGCCTGCACCAGGTCGAGGCACTGGTCCAGGCCGTAGGAGTGCATGTCGAGGTCACCCACCTCGTCCGGGTCGGCCACCAGGAGCCGGTCGCCCGGGACGACGACGTTGCGGCGCCGCAGGTCGAACGCGTCGATGCCGACGGCCCGCGCCAGGTCGTCCATCGCGGACTCGATCGCGAAGATGATCTGCCCCAGTCCGTACCCGCGGAACGCTCCCGAGGGGAGGGTGTGCGTGTAGACGGACTCGGCGTCGACGCGCTTGTTCGCACACCGGTAGACGGCCATCGACTCGCTGACCCCGTGGAACATCACGCCGGGACCGTGGTTGCCGTAGGCGCCCGTGTTGTTGAGCACGTCGATGCGCATGGCGGTGAGCACGCCCTCGGCGTCGGCGCCGAGCTCGACCTCGACGCGGACGGGGTGCCGGCTGGGCACGATGGTGAACTCGTCGGCCCGCGTCATCTCGTACTGCACGGCGCGGCCGGTGCGCAGGACGGCGAGCGCCACGACGTCCTCGGTGAGCAGCTCCTGCTTGCCGCCGAACCCTCCGCCGACCCGCCCGGTCAGCACGCGGACGGTCGACGGGTCGCGGCCGAAGATGTGCGCGATCTCGTCCCGGACCAGGTACGGCACCTGGGTGCTGGTCCGCAGCACCAGCCGCCCGACCTCGTCCAGCCACCCCCGAGTCGCGTGCGTCTCCAGGGACGCGTGCGCCACGCGGCTCGTGCGGTAGGTGCCGCGGACGCGGTGGGCCGACGAGGCGAGCGCGTCGGCGACCGACCCCATCTCGGCGTGCAGCTGCGCGACGACGTTGCGTCCGGGCTCCGAGATCCGCGACGCCGGTCCCTTGTCGCCGTGCACGAGGGGCGCGCCCGGCTCCCGGGCCACCGCTGGGTCGACGACCGCGGGCAGGACCTCGTACTCGACCGCGACCAGCGCCAGGGCCCGGGACGCCTCGCGCAGCGACTCGGCCACCACGACGGCCACCCGCTGGCCGACGAACCGCAGGACCGGGTCGAGCACGCGCGTGTCGTCGGGGTCGTCGAGGCGCGACTCGTGGCGTGCGGTCGAGAACAGGATCGCGGGGGAGTCCTCGTGGGTGAGCACGGCGAGGACCCCGGGGGCGGCGAGGGCGGCCGACGCGTCGATCGACACGATGCGGGCGTGCGGGTGGGGGCTGCCGAGCACGCCCAGGTGCGCGAGGTCCGTGGCGGGGACATCGAGCGTGAACGGCTCGCGGCCGGTCACGATCCGGTGCGCGGCGGGGGAGCGGACGGACCGGCCGGCGTCCTGGCCTGCCAGCGGGTCGACGGTGTTCCGGCGGTGCGCGACGGCGTCGCAGATCGACCGGTACCCGGTGCAGCGGCAGAGGTTTCCCTTGAGCAGCCGGGCGGTCTCCTCGTCGTCCCGGGAGAGCCCGAGGCCGTCGACCGTGGTGACCAGGCCGGCGGTGCAGAACCCGCACTGGAACGCGGCGGCGTCGACGAAGGCCTGCCCCACCGCGGGGTCCAGCCCGCTCACCGTGGTCACCGCCCTGCCCTCGACCCGGTAGGCGGGGACCAGGCACGAGTGCGTCGGGCGCCCGTCGAGCAGCACGGTGCACGCACCGCAGTCGCCCGAGTCGCAGCCCTTCTTCACCTCCACGTGACCGTGCTCGCGCAGCAGGGTGCGCAGCACCTGGCCGGGGGCCGGCTCGACGTCCAGCGCGACGCCGTTGACCTCGAACCTCATGCCAGCTCCTCGCGCACCTGCTCGGCGAGCCGCAGCGTCATGGCGCGTCGCCAGTCGGGGGCGCCGTGCGGGTCGTCGTACCAGTCGTCGACGGCGTCGACGGCGTCGTGCAGGTCGGCCGCTGACGGCGGCGTGGGGAAGGCGAGGCGGTAGGGGCGCGGCACCGAGGCGGTGACGGTGACGACGAGCCCGCCCGCCGGGTCGCGGCGGCCGATGACGACCGCCCCGGACCGTCCCTGCCGCGTCAGCGCGATCCGTCGGAACGCCGCCGGCTGGGCGAGGACCTGTGCCTGCACCGTCACGGCCCGCAGCACCTCGTCGGGCGTGAGCGTCGTCGTCCGCACACCGGTGACCAGGTCGAGGACCGGTTGCCGACGCTCGCCGCCGTCGGACGTCCACACGACGGCGGTCGCGTCCAGTGCCACGGCGAGCGACGTCATCGCCCCCGCGGGCAGGGCCAGGGCGATGTTCCCGCCGACCGTCGCGGCGTCCCAGATCTTCTCGGAGGCCGCCAGCGACCGTGCGCACCGCGCGACCAGGTGCTGCGAGGACCAGCCGCGCACGGGTGACAGGTCAGCGAGCGTGCGGAGCGTGCAGGTCGCGGCGATGGTCAGGCCGGCGCCGTCCACCTCGACCGGAGGCCAGCCCAGGGTGGTGAGGTCGACCAGCTCCACCAGGTCCGGCTGCGGCTCGGAGAACAGCCACGTGCCGCCGGCCAGGGGCGCGCTGCGGGCACCGAGCACCAGCTCGGTCCGGTCGTGTGCCGCACGGATGCGGTCCAGTGAGGTCAGGTCCATGGTCCGCCGAGTGAACCGTATCCAGGTGTCGGGCATGTGACGAAGCGCCTAGCGTCGGGGCATGACGACCCGACACCTGCGCCAGCCGACCGTCGACTGCGCCGACCCCCGCGAGCTCGCCGAGTTCTACCGCCGGCTCCTGGGCTGGGACTGGGCGCCCGGCCACGAGGAAGCCGACCCCGAGGGCGACGAGTTCCTCCTCATCGTCGACCCCGCTCGCCCGGTGCGGATCGGCTTCCAGCGCTCGGACGCCGCGGTGCCGCCGTGGCGGGCGGGCGCCATCGTGCACCTGGACCTCGACGTGGACGACCTCGCCGTCGGGCACGAGCAGGCCCTGGCCCTGGGTGCGCGGGCGCTCACGGGGACCCCGGAGGAGGAGGGTCACCCGGAGGACCCGTTCCGCGTCTACGCCGACCCGTCCGGGCACCCGTTCTGCCTGTGCCTGGACCACTGAGCGCAGGTCACCAGGGAGCCGTGGGCAGTCCCTCGTCGTACTCGCCGCCCGGCCCGCAGCCGTCGACGTAGCGGTCCGGCATCCGTGGGTAGGCCTCGGTCCAGTACCGGTGGGCCAGCTCCCTGGCCTCGCCCGGTGAGGCGCCGAGGGCCTCGGCCATCACCGCGTCGCGCTGCACGGCGGCGCACTCGGCACGCGCCTCGTTCTTCAGGCCCACCATGTGCATCGTCTCGTGGGTGAGGACGTGCACGGCGACGACCTGGTCGAGCGTCGGCTCCGCCTTGTCCGAGCCCAGCCACGTGCGCAGGTCGCCGCACGCGCCGAACCTGATCAGGGTCGAGCGCTCGGGCACCCCGTCCGGTCCCCACGCGACCGTGCCGAGCTCGGGGCCGACGTCGACGAACGCCTGCTCCAGCTCCTGGCAGTAGACGTCGACCGGCCCGCCCGCCACCCGGCTGGCCGCTGCCTCGAGTCGGTCCTCGAGCCGGGCCTGTACGGCCATGGGGACGCCGCAGCCCAGCGCCAGCACGAGCGACAGGCCGACGCTGATCCGGGGGAACGGCGCGATCCGCCCGAGCGAGTCGACGCGCCGGGCCATCCAGCGCACGCCGATGGTCGCGGCGAGCGCGAGGAAGCCGATCAGGCCGAGGGCGAGGAGCACCCCTCAGTCATCGGTCGCCGGGACCCCGACCATGACGTGCGACGGGTCGAGGACCTCCAGGATGCGACCCGCGATGCGGTCGAGGTCGGCGACGTCGGCGTCGGACAGCGGGTCGATGACCGTGCGCAGGACGGTGCCCACGTGCCCCGGTGCCGCCGCCTCGACGGTCGTCCAGCCGGCCGGCGTGAGGATCGCGTTGGTGGCCCGGCGGTCCTCGGCGCACGCCTCGCGGCGGACCAGGCCGCGCTTCTCCAGGCGCGAGACCACGTGGGACAGTCGGGCGAGCGTGGCGTTGGTCTGGGCGGCGAGCGAGGTCATCCGCAGCGTCCGCTCGGGCGCCTCGGAGAGCATGGCCAGCGTGAAGTACTCGAAGTGGCTCAGGCCCGAGTCGCGCTGGAGCTGGGACTCGAGGGCGCCGGGCAGCAGCTCGACGACGGCGATGAGCTTCTTCCAGGCGCGCAGCTGCTCGGGGGTCAGCCAGCGGGGTTCGCTCATGGGACGGATCCTAGCAAGAACTTGACGCTACAACTATTAGGGGTACAGTTGTTGTAGCAACAACCAATCGAGGAGGACGTCATGAGCACGGTCACCATCATCGGAGCAGGCAACATGGGCTCGGCCATCGCCTGGCGGGTCGTCGCCGGCGGCAACGACGCGCAGGTCCTGACCCGGCAGCCGGTCAAGGTGGCCATCCCGGGCGCGACGCACGGCACGGTGGGGGACCCGCTGGCCGGCGACATCGTGGTGCTGGCCGTCCCGTTCGGCGCGGTGGCCGAGCTGCTGGCGCAGTACGAGGGCCAGTTCGACGGCAAGGTGCTCGTGGACCTCACCAACCCCCTCGACTTCGAGACGTTCGACTCGCTGGTCGTCCCGGTCGGCAGCTCCGCCGCCGAGGTCATCGCCCAGGCCGTGCCGGGGGCGTCGGTGCTCAAGGCGTTCAACACCAACTTCGCCGCGACGCTCACGTCCGGCGAGGTCGGCGGCGAGCCCACGTCGGTGCTCGTCGCCGGCGACGACGCCGACGCCAAGTCCGCGCTGGTGTCCGTGGTCGAGGCGGGCGGCCTGCGCGCCGTCGACGCCGGCTCCCTCAAGCGCGCCCACGAGCTCGAGGCCCTCGGGTTCCTGCAGCTGACCCTCGCCGCGGCGGAGAAGACGTCGTGGACCGGCGGGTTCGGGCTGACGGCATGAGCGAGATCCTCGACGGTCGCACCGACGTCGGCGCCGTCGTCCTCAAGGTCGGCGACCTGGACGGCATGACCGACTACTACTCCCGCGGCATCGGCCTGTCGGTCCTGGAGGCCGAGGGCGACCGCGTCACGCTCGGCCGCGTCGGCGTCCCGGCGGTCGTCCTCGAGCACACCCCCTTGCTCAAGCACGCCCCGGCGTCAGCCGCGGGGCTGTTCCACACCGCGATCCTGTTCGACCAGCAGAGGGACCTCGCCTCGTCCGTCTACTCGGTCGCCCGGCACTTCCCGTCCTCGTTCACGGGCAGCTCGGACCACCTGGTGTCCAAGGCGCTCTACTTCGACGACCCCGAGGGCAACGGCGTCGAGCTGTACTGGGACCGGCCGCGCGACCAGTGGGCCTGGGAGAACGGCCGCGTGGCCATGGCCACCGAGTACTTGGACCCGAACGGCTTCCTGCGCGAGAACCTCACGGATCCCGACGCGCTCGACGGCGCCGCCGCGGTGGGCCACGTGCACCTCAAGGTGGGCGACATCGCGACCGCGCAGCAGTTCTACGTCGACACGGTCGGGTTCGAGGTCACCGCGGAGTACGGCACCCAGGCGCTGTTCGTCTCGGCCGGCGGCTACCACCACCACCTTGCGATGAACACGTGGCAGAGCCGCGGCGCGCAGGGGCGCTGGCCGGCGCTCGGGCTGGGCGAGGTCACCATCGAGCTGCCGACCGACGACGAGCGCGGGGCGCTCGGCGCCCGCCTGACCAGCCGCGGCATCGCCACGCGCGACGACGGCCGCGTGCTGGCGTTCGAGGACCCGTGGAACAACGAGATCCGCGTGGTGGTCGCCAGCTAGAGGAGCGCGTCCGCACGTCGCCGCAGGAGCTCGCGCTCGCCCGCGTTGCGCGTCAGCTCCGCGGCGGCCCGGAACTCGTCGACCGCTTCTGCCGTGCGTCCCAGCTGCTCGAGCAGCTGCCCTCGCGCTGCGCGGCGCATCGGGTAGTCAGCGAGACCCTCGACCCCCTCCAGGAGGGCGAGCCCGTCGGAGGGCGACCCCGCCATGCCGAGAGCAACAGCCCGGTTCAGCGACACGACCGGCGAGGGCGACACCGCGTCGAGCTGCGCGTAGAGCCCGGCGATCAGGGGCCAGTCGGTGTCCGCCGCCACGGGGGCGGTCGCATGGCAGAGGCTGATCGCCGCCTGCAGCGCGTACGGCCCACGCGCGCCGCCGAGCTGGTGGGCCCGCTCCAGGGCAGCCGTCCCACGACGGATCAGCAGCCGGTCCCAGAGGCGGCGGTCCTGCTCGAGCAGCGGGACGGGCGCACCGGCCGCCGACACGCGTCCGGGCAGACGCGACGCCTGCAGCTCCAGCAGGGCGTCGAACGCGTGCACCGACGCCTCGTCCGGCAGGAGCGCACAGAGCACCCGCGCCAGCCTGATCGCCTCGTGGCACAGCTCGGACCGTGTCCAGTCGTCACCGGACGTGGCGACGTACCCCTCGTTGAACACCAGGTAGAGCACGTCCAGCACCGAGGCCAGCCGCTCGGGCATGGCGTCCGCGGCGGGCAGCTCGACGCCGACGCCCTCCCGCGCGAGCGTGCGCTTGGCGCGGGACACCCGCTGCGCGGCCGTCGCCTCACTGATCAGCAGCCCGCGGGCCACCTCGTCGGTCCGCAGTCCGCCCAGCAGCCGGAGGGTCAGGGCCACGCGCGACTCGGGGGTCAGCGACGGGTGGCACGTGGTGAACACCAGCCGGAGCAGGTCGTCGCCGATGTGGTCGTCCAGCAGCGCGTCCACGTCCTCGCCTGCCTCCTGGTCGATCGACCGGCCGACCTCGGCCAGCTTCCGGGCGTAGGTGCTCCGCCGGCGGACGAGGTCGAGTGCCTTGTGGCGGGCCGTCGTGACCAGCCACCCCGCGGGGTTGGGTGGGACGCCGTCCGCCGGCCACTGCTCCAGGGCGGCGACGAAGGCGTCCTGGGCGATCTCCTCGCCGATCCCGACGTCGCCGACCACCCGGGAGGCGACGGCGACGACCGCCGCGGACTCCATGCGCCAGACCGTCTCGGCGGTGCGGTGCGCGGAGCTGCGACGGCCGTCCGTCGTCGCGTTGCCGTCAGGGCTCATAGACCCGCAGCACGTCGGCCTCCCCGGCCCAGCCGTCCCAGTGCTCCTGGTGCAGGCGGACGAACCGGCTCGCCCACTCGACCGCCTCGTCGCGCGAGCGGACGTCGTAGACCGCGTAGCTGATCAGCTCCTTGGTCTCGGCGAACGGCCCGTCCGTGACGGTCAGGCGCCCGTCGAGCAGCTCCACGCGGGCACCGTCGGCGGCGCTCGGCATGAGCCCGGCGGTGTCGAGCAGCGCGCCGGCCGCGGTCGCCTCCGCACCGAGCGCCATGATCGCCTCGAAGAGGGCCGGCGGCGGAGGAGTGGTGGGCTGGGTGGTGACTCGCAGGGTGGCGAAGTAGCGCATCGTCGTCAGCCTCTCAGGCAGCCGTGCGGCGGTAGGTGTCGACGGCGAACGCGCTGACCCAGGTCCAGGCCAGCAGGATCCCCGCGGTGAACGACAGCACCCCGACGGTATCGGGGCGCGACGCGATCAGGGCGAACCCGCCGAGCAGAGCGGCCGCGGCACCGGCCGAGAGCACGGTGCCGAGCAGGCGACGCTGCGTGGCGTACCGCCGGGCGACGAGCACCATCGCGACCGCCAGGGCGACGAACCCGAGACCGGACACAAGCAGGTGCAGCATCCCGTGGGTGCTGGGCACGGTCGGTGCCGACGAGCCGACGGGAAACCCGTCCTGCGGATCCGCCCGGAACACCCCGGCCAGCACGAAGCCGGTGCCGCACGCGGCGACCAGGAGCGGGATCCAGCGGCGCCCGGGGCCGGTGACAAGTGCTCTGCGCAGTCCGACGGCGAACGCGACCACCATGAGGCCGGTGAGGACCAGGTTGGCGATCTGGATCCACCCGAGCGCTCCGTCGGCCAGGGTGGACCAGGCGTGGCGCGTCAGGTCGAAGCCGTCGCGCGTCAGCGCCTGGGCCAGAGAGGCCACCACGTAGAACGGTCCGGCCAGGACGCCGTAGCCGAGCAGCGACCTGGTGACGCGGACGGCTGGGTCGGTGGGGCACTCGGCCGAGCCGGTGCGTGGGGCTGAGGTGGCGGACATGGTGACTCCTCGGTGTCGGCGACCGGGCGGATCCGGCCGTACACCCCCTCCTCGAACGGCGCCCGCGGTTCTCGACAGGTCCCCGGCGAAGGACTGCTCTCAGTCCGCGAGCGCGTCCGCCAGCGCGTCTGCGAGCTCGCTCCGGGACCGGATCCCCAGCTTCAGGTAGACGTTGCGCAGGTGGTACTCGATGGTCTTCGGGGACAGGAACAGCGCCGCGGCGGCCTCCCGGGTGGTCCGCCCGCCCGCGAGCATGCGTGCCACCTGCAGCTCCTGCGGCGTCAGGTGGTCCAGGGCGGTCGCGCTGCGGCGCTGCGCGGTCTCGCCGGTCGCCCGCAGCTCGGCGGCGGCGCGGTCGGCCCACGGCACCGCGCCGAGCCGCTCGAACGTCGCGAGCGCGGACCGCAGGTGGGGCCGGGCGTCGACGCGCCGCTTCAGCCGGCGCAGCCGGGAGCCATAGGCCAGCTCGGTGCGCGCCGCCTCGAACGCGTCGGGCGTGTGCTGGTGGTAGGCCAGCGCGACCGAGAAGCACACGTCCACGTCGGCGTCCGAGCACGTCAGCCCCGCTGACCGAGCCGCGCGCGCCAGCGACCAGGGCTGGCCCTTGACCTCCGCGCGCTCGGTCAGCGTCGCGGCCAGGGCGCTCGCCTCGTCGTCCTTGCCGAGGTGCACCATGACCTCGACCATCTCGGCGGCCGGCGAGACGTCGACGTCCACCAGACCCAGCTCGGACAGCACGACCTCCAGGGCGCGGTACCGGTCGAGCGCGGCCTCCGCGCGGCCCAGACCGAGCTCGCGCTCGGCGAGCGCCGTCATCGCCCAGACCTGGAAGAACGCCAGATGGTTCTGGCGGGCGAGGGTCAGGGCCTCCTCGGCGTGCTCGGCGCAGGCGTCGAACGCACCCCTGCGCGCCTCGAGCCACGCCAGACCCGCCAGGCAGGCGGTCACGTCGGTGACCTGTCCGGCCTCGCGCGCCAGCTGGACCCCCTCGGTGTACCCGGCGACGGCGTCGTCCCACCGGTCCGTGGTCGCCTGGTCGCGGGCGACGTAGAAGAGCAGGATCGGCAGCCCGCCGATGTCGGTACGGCGGCGGGAGTGCGCGACGACCGTCGGGATGACGTCGCGACCCACGGCGCTCTCCCGCAGGTAGAGCGGGCCGACGACGAGCCACGGGGCCAGCTGGGGGTCGTCGAGGAACTCGTCCGCCTCCGCGATGGCCGAGCGCAGGAGCCCGGGGCCGCCCTGGCCGGTGAGGATGTCGGCCACGGCGACCGCCATGGTGCCCACCCAGCGCGCTCGTGCGGTTCGCGGCTCGAGTGCGGCGATGAGTGCGGCCGCGGACGCCGCGGTCGCGATGTCCCCGGCGAACTGGGCGGCCGCCACCGCGTCCGCGAGCAGGGTGACGGCGGTGTCGGGGTCCCCCTCGGCGGCCTGCGTGCCGGCGTCGACGAAGACGTCCCGCGCCCGCTCGACGGACCCGGTCCGCACGGCGATGGTGCCGTCGAGAGCGGCCGCCCGGGTGCGCAGCGCGGGCGACCGGGGAAGGGCCCCCGCGCGGCCGAGCAGGTCCAGCGCCACGTCCGGCAGACCGGCGCGCCACGCGCTCTCCGCCGCGGACACCAGACGCAGCGCCCGGTCCGCCGGGGCGGGGCTCAGTCGGGC
>NZ_CAURTV010000098.1:0-14219 GCF_963527515.1 uncultured Cellulomonas sp.
CCCGTACGGGGCGCGCCGACTGCTCGCTCGGCGCGATCGTCGGCGGCCGCCCGCCGGAGGTCCGGGCCTCGGGGCGGGGGGAGGCAGGTCGAGCCGGGCGGGCGCGGGCGTCGGCGTCGCTCTCCGGTCGCGGTGCGCGCGGGGGTGCTGTCGGCCGCGACGGCCGACCGACGACGATGGGTTCGGCGTCGTCGGGCCGTGCCGGACGGGCCGGCGTGCCCGGGGCGAAGCTGGGCGGGGGGGTGCGTGGCGTCCGCTCGTCGGGAGCCATGCCTCAGCAGACGTCCGTCGTGTCGTCGACGCTGAACGCTTCCTGCCCGGCCTTCTTCGTCTCCACCGGCGTCGGCGTGACGGGTGTCTCGGGAGCGGTCGTCACCGGCGGGGCCGCCGGCGCTGTCGCGTCCGGGGTGGCGGCCGGTGTGGCCGGGGCCGTGGGCTCCGGCGTCACGAGGGCGGGCACGTCGTTCTTGATGTTCTCCCACACGACGTCCGCGGCGGACGTCCACTCGACGCGGTTGGGGTCCGACTTCGCCGGGGCGAACGGGATCGTCATGAACGTGATGCTGCCACTGTTGATGTTGCGCAGGTTGTAGGCGAGGCCGGTCATGTTGCCGATCGTCATGTCGTTGTCCGTGGTCAGCGACCCCGTCGCCGCGCTCAGGAACGAGATCAGCTTCTGCGGGTTGGTGAGCACGTCGCGGGAGAGCACCTCGCGGACCATCGCGGCGATGAGCTTCTGCTGGTTGCCGATCCGGTTGGTGTCGGAGCCGTCGCCGATGCCCTCACCCTTGCGGGCGCGGGCGTAGGCCAGGGCGGTGCCGCCGTCGAGCGTCTGGAAGCCTGCCTTGAGGGAGAGCCCCGCCAGCTTGGACTCCATGTCGTTCGGGATGCACATGGGCACCCCCCCGATCGAGTTGACCATCTGCTGGAAGCCGGCGAAGTCGACGACGACGAAGTGGTTGATGGGGACCCCGGTGTTGGCCTGCACCGTGTTGATGGTGCACGCCGCAGCCGACGTCATGTCCCCGCCGTTGTCCCAGCCGGTGGCGAACGCGGAGTTGAACATGCCGGACGTCGCCCGCGTGGTCTTCCCGTTCGTCATCGTGCACGACGGGATGTCGACCAGGGAGTCGCGCGGGATGGACACCAGCTCGACGCGCGAGCGGTCGGCCGAGATGTGCAGCACCATCGCGGTGTCCGAGCGCATGCCCGCGACGTCCCCGCCGATCTCCGCGTTCACCCCGTCGCGCTGGTCGGAGCCGAGGATGAGGATGTTCACGGCCTGGCCCGCGTTGGGGTCGTCGGGGTCGGGCACAGTCTCGGAGCCGGGCACGGGGTTCACCAGCGCCGAGACGTCGACCTTGTCCATGTTGCCGTTGAGGCGGGCGGCGACCGCCGCGACGCCGCTGGCGCCGAACACCACGACGGCGGCGACGCCGAGCGCGATGGTGCGCAGCACCCCGTGCCCGCGCAGGGTGCGGGCGTGCCGGGCGGCGCGGGGGCGTGGGACAGCAGCGTGGCGGGAGGTCACCGGACGATCGTAGGAGAGCCGTCCGGCGGTGAGGGGGAGTGCACGCAGCGGCGTCGTGGAGGATCTGTGCAGATCAGCGCGCCGACGCCGCCTGCGTCACCGGCCCAGCTGCGCGTACTTGGCCTCGGTCGCGTCCTTCTGCGGCCGCCACCACGCCTCGTTCGCCTGGTACCAGGCGACGGTGGCCTCCAGCCCGGCACGGAAGTTCTCGTACCGGGGCGCCCAGCCCAGCTCCTCGCGCAGCTTGGTCGAGTCGATGGCGTAGCGCAGGTCGTGGCCTGGCCGGTCGCTGACCAGGTCGTACGCGTCGGGCGACTGGCCCATGATCGCCAGGATGTCCTCGACGACCGTCTTGTTGTTCTCCTCGCCGTCCGCACCGATGAGGTAGGTCTCCCCGAGGCGGCCGCGCTCGATGATCGCCCAGACCGCGCTGTTGTGGTCCTCCACGTGGATCCAGTCGCGCACGTTCTCGCCCGACCCGTACAGCTTCGGGCGCACCCCGTCGATGACGTTGGTGATCTGCCGCGGGATGAACTTCTCCACGTGCTGGAACGGGCCGTAGTTGTTCGAGCAGTTGGAGATGGTGGCGCGCACGCCGAAGCTGCGTGCCCACGCGCGCACCAGCAGGTCGGAGGCCGCCTTGGTCGAGGAGTACGGGCTGGAGGGGTTGTACGGGGTCTCCGGTGTGAACTTGGCCGGGTCGTCCAGCTCGAGGTCGCCATAGACCTCGTCGGTGGAGATGTGGTGGTAGCGCACGTCGTGGCGGCGGACCGCCTCGAGCAGCTGGTAGGTCCCGATGACGTTGGTGCGCACGAAGGGCCACGGGTCGTGCAGCGAGTTGTCGTTGTGCGACTCGGCCGCGAAGTGCACCACCAGGTCGACGTCCTTGACCAGGCTGTCGACGATGTCCGGGTCCGCGATGTCTCCCTTGGCGAAGACGATCTTGCCGTCGACCGGGTCCAGGCTCCGCTCGTCGCCGGCGTAGGTCAGCGCGTCGAGCACCGTCACCCGCACGTCGGGACGCTCACGGACGGTCTGGTGGACGAAGTTGGCGCCGATGAAGCCGGCTCCGCCGGTGACGAGCAGGTGCACGGGAGGGACCTCCAGAAGGGGTGGGAAGCAGGCAGATCATATCGGCCGCCACGCGCCGAGGTGCTTGACCCTGGCACCCGACCCTCGGACACTTCCGGGGGAACAAGGGGGAACGATGTCGATTCGTGCAGGAGTCCTGGTCGCGGCGCTGCTCGTGGCGGGCGTGCCGACAGCAGCGCAGGCCGCCCCCGCGCCCGAGGTGGTGCCCGCGCAGGTGCGCACCGCGGAGCCGGTCGCACCGACGATCGACGAGCTCCCCGTCGTCGTGAGCCCGCAGGCAGCCGGCCGTCGCGCGGCGGTGGAGGGCGCCGTCGCCGCCGACCTGCCCGAGGGCGAGGACCGCGTGCGCACCGGAGAGATCCCGGTGACCGACCGCCAGTCGCTCGGCGTGACGTGGTCCGATCCCGCGGTGACCTCCGACGTCGAGGTGCGCGTCCGCACCGGCACCGGGTGGTCCGACTGGGTCGAGCTCGGTGCCGAGGCCACCGCCCCGGACACGGGGACGGTCGAGAGCGCCCTCCCGCTGCGCGGCGGCACGGGCTCGGTGTGGATCGGGCACGCGGAGGCGGTCGAGCTGTCGTTCCCGGCCTCCGACGCCCCGGACGACGTGCGGCTCGCCCTGATCGGGTCCGGTCCCGTGGACGCGCAGGCCGGCGCCGGGGTCGCAGCACGCGCGGCCGCGCCGGAGGCCGCCTCGGTGACCGCCGCCGCGGAGATCATGACGACCGTCGCGGCGCCCCGGGTCATCTCCCGCGGCGAGTGGGGCGCGGCCGCGCCGACCTGCACCATGGACGTCGCATCGACCCTCGTCGCCGCCGTGGTGCACCACACCGCGGGACCGAACACGTACGGCTCCGTGGCCGAGGCGATGGCGCAGATCCGCAACGACCAGCAGTACCACCAGCAGTCCCGCGGCTGGTGCGACATCGGCTACAACTTCCTCGTCGACAAGTGGGGCAACGTCTACGAGGGTCGGGCGGGCAGCACGACGGCGCCCGTCATCGGCGTGCACGCCGGCGGTTTCAACACCCGCACGGTCGGCATCTCGCTGCTCGGCGACTACAGCAGCGTCAGCCCGTCGGCGACCGTCCAGGAGTCGGTGGCACGGGTGATCGCGTGGCGGCTCTCGACGTACTACCGCGACCCGGCCAGCACGACGACGTACACCACGCTCGGCGGCGAGAACTCGCGCTACCCGGCCGGCACCACGCTCGCGCTGCCCGTCGTGCTCGGCCACCGCGACGTCGCCTTCACCGCGTGCCCCGGCCAGCTCGGCTACGGCACCCTGGGCTGGCTGCGCGCCCGCGCTCAGCAGATGGTCCGTCCGTCGTTCGTCAACCCGGCCCTGTCGGCCACCTCCGTGACGCGGGGCTCCGCGGTCGAGGTGCGCGCCGGCGCGCTGGGCAACCTGCAGTGGACCCTGACGGTCACGGACGCGCACACCGGGATCCTGGTCTCGCGGTCGACCGGCTCCACGCCGAGCCTCGGCGGGATCGTGGCGCGCTGGGACGGGCGCGGGCCCGCCGGCGCGGTCGGCGCCGGCCCGTACCGCCTGCTGCTCGAGGGCAGCGAACCGGGCGTCGGCACCGCCACGGCCTGGGCCGCCAACGTCCAGGTCACCGGGACGGCGGACCCGCCCGTCGTCGCACCGGTGCCGCTCGGCTCGAACCTGCAGTTCGTCCCGGTCACCCCGCAACGGATCGCCGACACCCGACCGACCGTGACCGCGCTCGGCGCGGGCGGCCGGATGGACGTCAAGGTCACCGGCGTGGCCGGCATCCCGGCGGACGCGAAGGCCGTGGCGCTCAACCTGACCGCGGTCCACGCGACCTCCCGGACGCACCTGCGTGCCTGGCCGGCCGGGCTCGCGATGCCCGGAGCATCGGTGCTCAACACCGACCCGGGTCGCACGGTCGCCGCGCACGTCGTCCTGGGCGTCGGTGGCGAGGGCAAGGTGAGCGTCTACAACGACACGGGATCGGTGCACGTCGCCGTGGACGTCTCCGGCTACTACGTGTCCACCGGAGGCGCCACGTTCCACGCGCTGGCCTCCCCGGCGCGGCTGCTCGACACCCGGACGTCCGGCCCGCGCCTGGCGTCGGGCGGCGGCCGGGCGGTCCAGGTCGGCGGGATCGCGGGCATCCCCGCGAACGCGACGGTCATCGTCAACATCACGTCCGTGGCGGCCGACGCGGCGGGCTACCTCGTGGCCGTGCCGCACGGCAGCCCGCGCGGGTCGGCCTCGACCGTCAACCACCGGCCGGGCGGCGACGCGACCAACCGGGCGACCGTGGCGCTGTCCTCCGGGGTGCTCGACGTGTGGGACGCCGGCGGCAGCGCGGACGTCGTCGTCGACGTCGTCGGCTGGTACTCCTCGGGCAGCGGTGCGCTGTTCACGCCGATCGCGCCCGTGCGCGCGTTCGACACCCGCACGAGCGGGTCGGCGCTGCCCGCGGGACAGGTCCGCGACTTCGCAGTCGGGCCCGCGGCCGGCGTCCCGGCGGACGCGACGTCCGTGGTGCTCAACCTCACCGCGACGCAGCAGTCGGCGTGGGCCACGTACGTCACCGCGTGGAGCGGCGAGGGCACCCGACCGGCCACCTCGGACCTGAACACCGGGAGCGGCCGCGACGAGTCGAACCTCGCCATCGTGCGGCCCTCGTCGGTCCGGACGATCCGGGCGTACAACAACCTCGGGTCGACCCACCTGGTGGGCGACGTCCTCGGCTACTTCCGCTGATACCCGAGCCGGGCGCCCGGCTCCCGGACGGCTATGATGGCGCGGCTCGCCACCCGCGAGTCGCGACGGAAGCGAGCATGGATGTACCAGTACGACATGAGGATCGACCCGGCGGCCCAGAACACGAGTCATGGTCTGCTGCTCGAGCTCGTCGGGGCGGACAGCAGGGTGCTCGACCTCGGCTGCGCCACCGGGTACCTCGCCGAGGCCCTCGGCTCCGTCGGCTGCAAGGTCAGCGGCGTGGAGTACGTGCCCGAGGCGGCCGAGAAGGCGCGGCCGTTCCTGGAGCGTCTGGTCATCGCCGACCTCAACGAGCTCGACCTCGTCGCGGAGTTCGGAGCCGGCTCGTTCGACACCGTCGTGTTCGGTGACGTCCTGGAGCACCTCACCGACCCCGAGGCGGTGCTCCGCGGAGCGGTCCCGCTGCTCGCCCCCGGCGGGTCCATCGTGATCTCGGTGCCCAACGTCACGCACGGCTCGCTGCGGCTCGCACTGCTGCAGGGCCGGTGGCGGTACACCGAGACCGGGCTCCTCGACCGCACCCACGTGCGGTTCTTCACCCGCCGCTCGCTGATCGAGCTCCTCACGTCGGCCGGTCTCGCTCCGGTGGACCTGCGCCGGACCACGGCCGACCCGCTGGGCGTCGAGGTCGAGGTCGACCCGACCGACCTGCCGGACGGCGTCGTCGAGTGGCTCGCCGGCCAGGAGGACGCCGACACCTACCAGTTCGTGGTGCGCGCCGTGGTCGACGACGCCGAGGCTGCGGTCACGCAGCTCGCCCGGCGCGCGGCCGACGTCGAGGCCCGCCTCGAGCGTGCCGAGCGTGAGCTCGACGCCGAGCGCAGGGCACGGCTCGCGGCCGAGCACGACATCGCGGCACTGCGGTCGACGCTGGGCTTCCGGGCCCTGTCGACCCCGCGCCGCTGGTACGCGGCCGCCCGCCGGACGACGTCTCGAGGTTTCGAGTGAGCCTCGTCGCCGACCTGCGGGACTCGCGCGAGCTGTTGGTCAACCTCACCCGTCGTGAGGTGAAGGGCAAGTACAAGCGCACCCTGTTCGGGCAGCTCTGGTCCCTGGTCAACCCCATCGCCCAGATGCTCATCTTCACCGTGGTCTTCAGCTTCATCATCCGGATGGAGCCCGACCCGGGGGACCCCAGCGGTCTCGACGTCTTCGCCGTGTGGCTCATGTGCGCCCTGCTGCCGTGGACCTTCTTCACCGCGGTCGTGACCGGCGGCATGGGCGCGCTCGTCGGCAACGAGAACCTCATCAAGAAGGTGTACTTCCCCCGCTCGGCGCTCGTCGTGGCCAGCACGTTCGCGGCCAGCTACCAGTGGGCGATCGAGATGGCGGTCCTGGCGGTCGTCCTGCTCATCCTGGGCTCGAACCTGATCGTCTGGCTCCCCATGGTGCTGGTGTTCATGGTCCTGCTCGCCTGCTTCGCGCTCGGCGTCGCGTTCATGCTCAGCGTCGCCAACGTCTACTTCCGGGACACGCAGCACTTCGTCGGGATCCTCATCCAGATCTGGTTCTACCTGACGCCGATCGTGTACCCCACCCGCCTGGTGGCGGAGCAGTCGGAGTCGATCGGTCCGCTGGTCGGGTCGATCACGGTCCTCGACCTGTACGAGCTCAACCCGATAGGACGATTCGCCGAGGTGTTCCGCAACCTGATGTACGACAACCGGTGGCCCGAGACGGGCGACGTCCTCGCGTGCGTGGTGTGGTCGCTGGGCGCCCTCGCGCTCGGCTCCTGGGTGTTCAACCGCCACACCGAGCGCCTGGCGGAGGTCCTGTGAGCCCGGCCGCGGTCTCCGTCGAGAACGTGTCGAAGTCGTTCCGCATCTACCACGAGCGCAACCAGACGCTCAAGGCGGCGGTCATGCGGCGCCGCCGGAGCGAGTACGAGGAGTTCTGGGCGCTGCGCGACGTCGCGCTCGAGATCCCGGAGGCGAGCACGTTCGCCCTGGTCGGGGACAACGGGTCCGGCAAGTCGACGCTGCTCAAGTGCCTCGCCAAGATCCTGTTCCCGACGGAGGGCCGCGTGGTGACGCGGGGCCGGATGGCTGCCCTGCTCGAGGTCGGGTCCGGCTTCCATCCCGAGCTGTCGGGCCGGGACAACATCTACCTCAACGGCTCGATCCTCGGCATGAAGCGGCCCGAGATCGACCGCAAGTTCGACGACATCGTCGGCTTCTCCGGCGTCGAGCGGTTCATCGACCAGCCGGTGAAGAACTACTCCTCGGGCATGTACGTCCGGCTCGGGTTCTCGGTCGCCATCCACGTGGAGCCCGAGATCCTGCTCGTGGACGAGGTGCTCGCGGTCGGCGACGCCGCGTTCCAGGAGAAGTGCGCCGAGAAGTTCGCGAGCTTCAAGCGCGAGGGCCGCACGGTCGTCGTCGTCTCGCACGCGCTGTCCTCCCTGCGCCAGATGGCCGACCAGGCCGCCTGGCTCGAGCGCGGCGTGCTCAAGGAGACCGGGCCGGCGGCCGGGGTGCTCGACCGCTACCTCGACTCCACGCACTCCGACGTGCAGCACGACGACCAGGGCCGGGTCCGCTGGGGCACCGGACAGGCGCGGGTGCTCGACGTCGAGGTCATCCCGGAGCAGGGCCGTGACGTGCTCCGGTCCGGCGACGAGGCCGTCGTGCGCATCCACTTCGACGCGGCGGAGCCGATCGACGACCCCGTGTTCGGGCTCGCGATCGAGACCTCCGAGGGCGTCTACCTGTGGGCCAGCAACACGCGTGACGCGGGGATGAGCATCGATCGCATCTCCGGCCGCGGCTCGGTCGACTGCCGCCTGCCGAGCCTGGCGCTGCAGCCGGGGAGCTTCACCGTGCAGGCCTCGATCGTCGACCAGACCACGACGCACACCTACGACTACCTGCGCGAGGCCGGGCGGTTCACCGTCGACCACGGAGCCGTCCGTGAGTCCGGTGGCCCGATGGCGCTGCAGCCCCGCTGGTCCGGGGTCCGCGCGAGCCTGGAGAGCGCATGACGGAAGCTGCGACGACGCCGGTCGGGGGGACCGGGCGTCAGCGCCGCATCCTGGTGGTGACCCTCGACCAGATCACCGAGCGGATGGCAGGGCCGGCGATCCGGGCCTGGGAGATCAGCTCGCTGCTCGGCCGTGAGCACGACGTCCGGCTGGCGACGTTCGGCCGCGCGGAGCGCTCCGACGCGGCGTTCCGGACCGAGCACGTCGACGTCGACGGCTTCCGCCGCCTGGTGGAGTGGTCCGACGTGGTGATCGTCCAGGGGTTCATCGTCGCCACGTTCCCGTGGCTCCAGACGATCGACCGGGTCCTCGTCGTGGACCTCTACGACCCCTTCCACCTCGAGAGCCTCGAGGTGGAGCGCTTCAAGCCGCTGGCCCGCCGCGACGCAGCCCTCGCGAACGCGCTGCGTGAGCTCGACGCCCAGATCGGCCGGGGCGACCTGTTCCTGTGCGCCTCCGACCGGCAGCGCCAGCTGTGGCTCGGCCACCTCGCTGCACGCGGCCGTCTGAACCCCGCCACCTACGACGACGACCCCACGCTGGACTCGCTGATCCGGATCGCGCCGTTCGGGCTGCCCGAGGACCCGCCGGTGCAGCGTCGGCACGCCATCCGGGGTGCGGTCGAGGGCATCGGCCCGGACGACAAGGTCATCCTCTGGGGCGGCGGCGTCTACAACTGGTTCGACCCGATCTCCCTGGTCCGCGCCGTCGACCTCCTGCGCCGTCGGGTCCCGGACGTCCGGCTGTTCTTCCTCGGCATGAAGCACCCCAACCCCGACGTGCCCGAGATGCGGGTGGCCAGCCAGACCCGTGCCCTGGCCGACGAGCTCGGGCTGACGGGCACGCACGTGTTCTTCAACGAGACGTGGGTGAGGTACGAGGAGCGGTCCGACTACCTGCTCGACGCCGACGTGGGCGTCAGCTGCCACTTCCCGCAGGTGGAGACCGAGTTCAGCTTCCGCACGCGCATCCTCGACTACCTGTGGGCCGGCCTGCCGATCGTGTGCACGGAGGGCGACTCGTTCGCCGACCTGGTCGAGCGGGAGGGGCTGGGGCGCGTGGTCCCGCCCGAAGACCCCGAGGCGCTCGCCGACGCGCTCGAGCACGTGCTCGTCTCGGAGGCGGACCGCGAGGGCTACCGCGCGCGGGTCGCCGTGGTCGCGGACCGGTTCCGCTGGTCGCAGGCCCTGGCACCGCTCGTCGAGCTCTGCCGGACGCCCCGCCGCGCCGCGGACTGGGAGAGCCACGGCTCGCACCACCGGCCGCGCCACCGGCTGCAGCAGCTCTGGTGGGACGTGGTCACGGCCACCCGGCACCTGCGCGCCGGCGGCCCCCGGCTGCTGGTCGAGCGCGCGAAGATGCGGCTCGGCCGCGGCTGAGGCCGCAGGTCAGCGGTCGGAGCGGAACGCGATGTGCGGGTCCGCGGCCAGCCGCAGGGTCCAGTGCCGCTCCAGGAACGCCTGGTCGTGCGCCGTGAGCTGCGGTGTGCGGGTGCTGCTCTCGTAGTGCGCGAGGACGGCGAACGGCGTCGCCACCACCGCGTAGCCGGCCGCGCCGACCTTGAGGCAGTAGTCGACGTCGTTGAAGTTCAGGGGCAGCGCCTCCGTCAGGCCGCCCACCTGGGTGAACAGGTCCAGCCGGGTGAGCAGGCACGCGCCGGTCACGGCGATGTAGTCGCGGTCCAGGGTCTTGGCCCCCGCCCGGTCGTCCACGTCCTGCTCGAACACGAACGGGTGCTGCGGGACCAGGTGCTCGCCCATGACCACGCCGACGTGCTGGATCAGCCCGTTCTCGAGGACGAGCTTGGCGCCGACCGCGCCGACGCCCGGGTCCTGGATGACGGAGACCATGCGCTCGAGCCAGCGCGGCTCGATGACCTCCGTGTCGTCGTTCAGCAGGAGCAGCAGCTCCCCGCGGGCCAGCCGGGCTCCCTCGTTGATGGCACGGGAGAAGTTGAACGGACCGTCGAGCCGCGTGAACCGGACCCGGTCGCCCAGCAGTGCGCTCAGCTCGTCCTCGACCTCCGGGGCGGTGTTGTCGCCCGTGACGACGACGACCTCCCAGTGCGGGTAGGTGGTCCGGTCCCGTACCGACGTCAGGGCGTTGGTGACGAGCCGTCGGGACTCGCCGTGCACGTCGCGGACGGTCCCGGCGGTCGGCACGACGATGCTCACCAGGGGCTGGTCCCCGACCGACCGCCACACGACGACGCCCGGCGCGGACGCCGCCGCCTCGACCCACCCGGGGGCCCCGCTGCGTTCCAGGTGCTCGGTCACGGTGGCCACCGCCACGCGCTCGCTGCCGCCGGACGGCGCCGACGGCCGGGTGACGGCGATGACGGGCAGATGGGCGACGGACGCGGTCCGCTCGGTGACCCGCAGCGCGGCGTCCCACTCCTCGAGCCCGGGGTGACCGGGCGCGAACGCGTCGGCGTCGCGCAGGAGCTCCGTCCGCACGAGGCACAGGCGCCCGAGGTACGGGTAGCTCTCGAGGTAGTGCGACGACCATCCCGGCTTGGTGACGATCCCCCCACCGGGGCCGGCGTACTGCTCGTCGGTGTAGAGCACGTCGACGGGCCGAGCCCGCAGCAGGTGCAGGCAGGCGGCGAGCGCCCCGGGCTCGAGCTCGTCGCCCGGTGCCAGGACGCCGGCGTACGTGGTGCGAGCGGCGCTCAGGGCGGTCTGGAGCAGGAGCGCCGTGCGGTCGGCGGCGGGCGTGGAGCCGAGGTCCACGAGCATGACGCGGACGTCGTGGCCGTGGGGGACCGGCTCGGCGTCGTCGCCGACCGTGCGCGGCCGGGCGACCAGGACGTCGCACCGGACCGTGCCCTGCCGGCGCACCGAGGCGAGGGTCCGGGACAGCGCCGCGCTGTCCAGGTCGGGGTCGGCGATCAGCAGGCTGATCAGTGCCGTCATGCGGCGATCCGGGCCCTCATGCCCGCCGCGTAACGGCGGGCGCGGGACAGCGCTCGCCGGGCGAGCGGGCGGCGGGCGGGCGGGCTGGTCGTCGTCACGAGCTGGTCGATGCGCGCGTCGCGCTCGGCCAGGGCGACCTGCTGCTCGCGCAGGAGGTTGTCCCGGACCGTGACGGAGGCGCGCAGCGCACGGAGCTCGGCGGCGGCGGTGTCGAGGCGTTCCTCGAGCGTGGCGACCGCCGCAGAACGGACTCGAGCGTCCTCGGCAGCGCGTGCCGCCACGTCGTTCGTTGCCAGTGCGGCGTGCCATTCCCGGAACGACGGTGTCCCTGAGTCGTGCGGCATGCGCACAAGGTATAGCACTCCTGGACGCTCGCACGACTGCCCTCTGCGCCCCCATAGGATGAACCGATGCGCGTAGTCCAGGTCTCCGCCCACTACCCGCCGAACTTCGTCAGTGGCGGCACCCTGGTGCCACAGCGCATCGCCCGCGGGATGGCGGAGCGCGGGCACGAGTCGTGGGTCTTCGCAGGTCATCTCGACGCAGGCCGCGAGCCGCTGTCCACCTGGACCGAGCCGGACGGCGCCGGGGTCGACGTCCGCTGGATCGTCACCACCCCGTGGACCGGGTGGGCGGACCCGCGCAACAGCGAGAACCCCGACGTGGCGGCCGACTTCGCGCAGTGGCTCGAGGAGATCCGGCCCGACGTCGTGCACATCCACTCGCTGCAGACGCTCGGCGGCGGCCTGGTGGACGCCGCCAAGGCGTCGGGCGCGGTGGTCGTCGTGACGATGCACGACTTCTGGTGGTCGTGCGCCCGCCAGTTCCTGGTGGACCGGGACATGCGGCCCTGCTCGCTGGTGGTGGACTGCGGCGGCTGCGCGTGCCAGGTCGACCACGAGTGGCTGCTGCGCCGGGACGCCGGCCTCTCCGCGCACCTGGAGCACGCGGACCTCGTCCTCGCGCCGTCGGCCAGCGCCGCGCAGGTGCTCGCCGCGAACGGCGTCGACCCGCAGATCCTGCGGGTCGACGAGAACGGTGTCCCGGACGACGTCCTGGACGAGGTCGCCGTCGGGCCGTCGGCGGCGTCGACCTCGCACGACGGACCGCTGCGGCTCCTGTTCACGGGCGGGGCGGATCCCATGAAGGGGCTGCCCGTCCTGCTGGAGGCCGCGCGCGGCTTGCCCGACGCCGGCTGGACCCTCGACCTGTTCGGCGCCGGGGACCTGCCGGGCGGACTCCCGGCGGCCGTCGTCTCGCGGCCCCCGTACCGCCCCGAGGAGCTGCGCGAGGTGCTCGCGTCGCACGACGTCCTGGTGCTGCCGTCGGTCATGCGTGAGTCGCACTCGATCGTCACGCGGGAGGCGCTGGCGGCGGGCCTGGCCGTCGTGTGCACGGACACCCTCGGCCCCGAGGAGGCGGTGGACGACGGCCGCAACGGGCTCGTCGTGCCGGCCGGTGACCCTGCGGCGCTCGCCGAGGCGCTGAGCCGGCTCGTGGCCGACCCCGCCCTGGTGGCGTCGATGCGCGCGCACACGTCGGCCGCCACGCTGCGGCGGGCCAGCGACCAGGTCGACGGGCTCGAGTCGCTGTACGCGGAGCTCCTGGGCGACCGGGAGGCCGGCGACGAGGGACCGGTGGCGTCCGCCCGGGCCCTGCAGACCGCGCAGGACGGGCTGCTGCACAACGTCCTGTTCATCACCGGCATCAACGGCGCACCGCTGCGCTACCGCGTGCAGCTCGCCGCCGAGGCTCTGCGGGACCGGGGCGCCAAGCCGCTGGTCCGCCACTACCGCGACCCCGAGCTGCCCGAGCTGGTCGACCGGGCCGACGCGGTCATCCTCTACCGCGTGCCGGCCACCCGGCAGGTGCTCGAGCTGGTCGAGCGCGTGCGGGCGCGGCCGCGTGCCGTGCCGGTGCTCTTCGACGTCGACGACCTGATCGTGGACCCGACGCTGCGGGGGAGCGTGCACGGCCTGGACGTGCTCTCGGAGGAGGAGCAGGACCTGTGGTGGCACGGCGTCGCGCGGTACCGGACCACGCTCGAGGCCGCCGACCTCTACGTCGGGAGCACGCAGCTGCTGTGCGACCGGGTGGGGCAGCTGACCGGCCTGCCCACCCGGCGGTTCGCCAACGGGGTCGGACGCGCGCTCGCCCAGATCAGCGAGCAGGCGGCCGCCGCCGCGCGCGGGGCGGGGCCGCTGCGGATCGGCTACTTCTCCGGGACGACGACGCACGACGCCGACTGGGCGCAGGTGGAACCCGCCGTCCTGGAGGTCATGCGCGCGCGCCCGGACGTCGAGCTGTGGCTGGGCGGCCACCTGGTGCCCACGCCGGCCCTGGACGAGATGGGCGAACGCGTCCGACGCCAGCCGATGGTGCCCTGGTACGAGCTGCCGCGGCTGCTGCGTGACGTCGACGTGAACCTGGCCCCGCTGGTCCCGGGGAGCGTGTTCAACGAGTCGAAGTCCGCGATCAAGTGGCTCGAGGCGGCGATGGTCGGGACCCCGACGATCGCCACGCCGACGCAGCCGTTCGCCGAGGTGATCGAGCACGGGCGCACCGGGCTGCTCGCGTCCGGCGGCGCCGAGTGGGCGACCGCGCTGGCGCGCCTGCTGGACGACGGTGCGGAACGCGCGGCGCTCGGTCGGCGGGCAGGCCGGCACGCCCTGCTCACCCTGTCCCCGCACCGGCAGGGTGCCGTGTACGAGGCGATCCTGCGGGACGCGGCCCAGCACGTCCGGGACGGCGGTCGGGACCGCACGGCCACGTGGGAGCCGGTCGCGGACGACGAGCCGCTGAGCGCCGCCGACGCGTACGTCGAGCCGTACCCGGGCCTGCCGGTGGTGGGTCGACGTCCGCGCGTCCCGGGCAGGGCGGGCGCGACGCTGCACGCCGTGGGCCGCGTGTACCGCGCCGCGGGCGTGCGCGGGGTGGCCC
>NZ_CAURTV010000099.1:0-13936 GCF_963527515.1 uncultured Cellulomonas sp.
TGCTGGGCCTGGCTGCGGGGTGCGTCGCGCCCTGGTGGAGCGAGGGCGCGCAGGCGCTGGCCCTGGGCGCGGGGGCGGCCTGCTGGTGGATCGGCGCCGTGGCGCGGGTCGCATCGGCCGCCCCGGGTGCCCAGGTGGCGTGGCTCCCGGGGTGGACCGGCGTGCTCGTGCTCGCCGTCGCGGGGGTGTGCACGGTCCGGCTGCTCGTCCTGCGCACCGCTGACCGTCGGTGACGTCTGGCAGGCTGTCCCCGTGCCTCCCGCCACCCGCCGACCCGCCGCCCGCACCAGCCGGGGCACCGTCGGCGTCTCGTGGCTCGAGGTGGAGCTCGCCCCGGTCCTGCTGGTCAGCGGCGCCGAGGACCTGCTGGCCGACCGCGCAGTCGACCGGGTGGTCTTTCTGGCCCGAGCAGCCGACGCGGGCGTCGAGGTCACCCGCCTGGACGCCGCGGACTACTCGGCGGGGACCCTCGGGGTGGTCACCAGCCCGTCGCTGTTCGCGGAGGACAAGGTCGTGGTCGTCGACGGCCTGGAACGCGCCGGCGAGGAGCTGCTCGACGACGTCACCGCGTACCTCGCGGCGCCCCCGGCGGACGTGGTCCTCGTGCTGCGCCACGCCGGCGGCCAGCGCGGCAAGAAGCTCCTCGACGCCCTGCGGTCGGCCGGCGTGCCGACCGTGGCGTGCGACGTCGTCAAGTCCGACGGCGACAAGACCGCCTTCGTCACCGCGGAACTGCGACGTGCCGGTCGCCGCGCGGACGCGCAGGCGGTGCGGGCGCTCGTCGACGCGGTGGGCAGCGACCTGCGCGAGCTCGCTGCCTCGTGCGCGCAGCTGGTGGCCGACACCGCGGGGCTGATCGGGCCCGAGGTCGTCGAGCGGTACTACGGCGGCAGGATCGAGGCCACCGGCTTCCGGGTGGCCGACGCCGCGGTGGCCGGCCAGTCGGGGCAGGCGGTGGCACTGCTGCGCCACGCGCTGGCGACCGGCGTGGACCCCGTCCCGATCGTGGCGGCGCTGGCGGCGAAGCTGCGGGTGCTGGCCAAGGTGGCGGCGGTGGGCGGTCGGGGCGCCGGCGCCGTCCGGGACCTCGGCCTGGCTCCGTGGCAGACCGACCGCGCGATGACCGACCTGCGCCGCTGGACTCCCGAGGGCCTGGCGAGCGCCATCTCGGCAGTCGCGCAGGCGGACGCGGAGGTCAAGGGAGAGGGTCGCGACCCGCGGTTCGCCGTCGAGCGGGCCGTCCTGCGTGTCGCGGGCGCCGTCGGCTCCTGACGGCGGGCTACGCCACGAGCGTGATGGCCGGTCCGAGCACGTCGCCCTGCAGCAGGTCGAACCCCCAGATGTGGCACGCCTCGACCAGCCGCGCGTCGGACACCCGCTCCGCGACGAGCGCGGCGCCGTGCCGGCGTGCGAGCCGCACGAGGGCCGCGCCCTGCCGTCCGACGTCGCGGCAGTCGATCTTCACGAAGTCGGCGTACGGCATCATCGCCACCTGGTCGGGCTCACCGGTGAAGTCGTCGATCGCGATGCGGTACCCGAGCGAGCGGAGGCGCTGCAGGCCGGCGATGACGTCGTCGTCGGCCGGGACCGTCTCGACGACCTCGAGCACGAGGCGGCCCGCGTGCTCGGGGAGCGGCCGGTCCTGCACCAGGAACGAGCGGGTGACGTTCACGAAGGCGAACGTGGAGGCGACCGGGGGACCGTCCCCGAAGAGGACGTCGAGCACGGAGGCGGTGGCGCCGTCCTGCCGGTCCGAGCGCCACAGGTCGACCTGCGCGGGCAGCCCGTCACGGGAGCGATAGAGGAACTCGTTGCCGAAGAGCCGACCGTCCAGCGTCCAGATGGGCTGGGACGCGATCGGGAGCCGGGACGGCACGGCGGGGGAGTCGACGGACGCGGTCACACCCGATGAGAGGGGTGTCGAGCCTCGTCATGACGCGCGTTCACCCGATCGGGCCAACGGTCTGTGACGGCGAACGGGGTCAGCGGCACGCTAGAGGCTGACGCGCCGGGCGCTGGCGCGGTCCAGGATGCCCGCGCGCTCCAGCAGGTTCCCCTGGAACAGGGTGAAGCCGAGGTCCCGAGCGTGGCGGAGCGTCTCGGCGCTCTCGACGTACTCCGCCACCAGCAGCGCACCGTAGGAGCGCGCGAGGTGCACCACCGGTGGGCCCTCGACGTCGAGGTCGCGCACGTCGATCTTGACGAAGTCGGCGTGGGGGAGCAGCCGCCGCTGGTTCGGGTTGCTGACGAAGGAGGGGACCGCGATGCGGAAGCCCTCCTCACGCAGCCGTCGGATGCCGCACAGCACCGCGGAGTCCACCGTGACGGCGTCGTTGACCTCGATGACGAGGCGGTCCGGCCTGCGGGGGATGGGCAGGTCGCCCACCAGATAGGCGCGCGGGCACCGCACGAACAGCAGCCGGCCGTTGGCGACGTGCTCGAGGTCGGCCCGGCCGAAGGTGGCACCCAGCACGTGGGCCGTGGCCCGCTCGTGCTGGTGCGAGCTCCAGGAGATCGCGGCGGCGGTGTGCTGGTCCGGCGACCGGAACGACAGCTGGTACGCGAACGGGCGACCGTGCTCCGAGAAGATGCCCTGCCGGGCGACGAGCACCGGCTCGCGCGAGATGCGCTGCGCCCACTCCTGGCGGAGGCCGGCGGGAATGGCGTCCTCCACCGCGGCTGCGAGATGCGCGAGCCGCCCGTCGGCGTCGTCCGGTGTCATGGCATCTATGACACCACATGTTCCGGGCTGTGAACCGACGTTGCGCGGGTGGAATTCCGCGGTGTCGGTCCCGTGCCTGCTCGTAGGGTGGTGGCGTGGCCGAACATTCACCCGATCAGGGACCGACCGGCCAGTAACGGCAGACATCACGCGCGTCGCACGCCATCATGTGCACCATCCGTACAGACGGACACCTGTCGGACAACTGTGGCCGACACCGGACAGACGAAGGAGCACCCCCCATGCCCAGACCGCTCAAGACCGCCCTGGTCGTCCTCTCGGTGATCGGGTCGCTCGCGCTGGCTCCCTCCTCGGCGCTCGCCGACGGGACCGGGGACGCCGCGAGCTCCGGTGGAGCCAGCGGCTGCTGCCGGCTCATCATCAACTGAGACCACCGACCGACCTGCCGGATGCACAGCGGAGGCACAGACACGCCGCCTCCGCGGGGGGTGGTGCATCCGGGGGACGTCACACATACAATGACTTCCCATGACCACCATTGCTGACCGGGTACGCGAGGCCCGGCTCGCCGCTGGGCTGTCCCAGACCTCACTCGCAGGGTCTGCGTTCTCACCCAGCTACATCTCGTTGATCGAGGCGGGTCATCGCGAACCGACCGACTCCGCGCTCGCCGTGCTGGCCACCCGCCTGGGCACGACCCTCGAGTACCTCAAGCACGGTGAGGACGGTCCGAACGAGGCGCGTACACGCCTCGAGATCGACTACGCCAAGCTGGACATGACCCAGGGCGACGCCGCCGGGGCCAGGCGCCGGCTCGAGGCGCTCGACCTGGACATCGTCTCGCCGGCGGTCCGCGTGGAGGCCCTGACCACGCTCGCGCACGCGTTCGAGGTCCTCGGCGACCTCGAGGCGGCCGTGGCGATCCTCGAGCCGCTCCTGGCGGACTCGCGGGCCCGCACGCACCACATCGAGTCGGCCCAGCTGGCCAACGCGCTCGTGGCGTCCTACCTCGAGGCCGGTGACCTGCACCGCAGCGTCGAGGTCGGGGAGCGGACGCTCGACGAGCTGGAGGCGGCCGACCTCAGCGGCACCGACGAGCACCTGCGGCTCGCCTCGACCGTCCTGTGGGCGTACGTCGAGCGCGGCGACCTGCTGTACGCGACGCACCGCGCCGCGGAGCTCGTCCGCCTCGCCGAGTCGCTGGGCACCCCGCGCGGGCGAGGCAGCGTGTACTGGAACGCCGCGCTCGTCGCCGAGCAACGACGCGACTACGAGCTCGCCCAGCGGTACACGGAGCGGGCCCTGGCGCTGCTGTCCGAGGGCGAGGCCGACCGCGACCTGCCGCGACTGCGGGTCAACTACGCGTGGCTCCTGCTGCGCTCCGACCCGGTGGACCCGCGCGGTGCGCTGGACCAGATCGAGCGGGCCGCCCCTGGCCTCGCCGTGCTCGGCTCGGAGCTCGACCTGTCGCGTGTCGACGTCGAGCGCTCCCGTGCCTACCTGCTCCTCGGAGACATCGATGCGGCGGAGCGGTTCGCCACGTCGGCCCTCGAGCGGCTGGGTGACCCGCCGCGCCTCGAGACCGCGTTCGCGCAGCTGTCGCGCGGCGACGCGCTGCACGCCCGCGGTGACGTCGTGGGCGCCGCGCGCGCGTACGAGTCGGCGGCGGACCTGCTCGGCATGATGTCGGCCTCCCGCCAGTCGGCGTCGGCCTGGCGAGACCTGGGCGACCGGTACGCCATGCACGGCGACAGCGCGTCGGCGGCGCAGGCGTACGACCGCGCACTGCGCGAAGCAGGCTTCCGTCCGACGATCCCGCTCAGCTCCTGGGAGACCTGGTCGCTGGCCTGATCGACGGTCGGAGAACAGCGAAGGCGTCACCCCGCAGGGGGGGTGACGCCTTCACTGTTGTCCGTGAGGACGGTGACGCGACGTGCCTGGCGGTCACAACCGGTCGTCGACCGGTCCTGACCAGCTCAGCAGACGGTCAGAGTGCGCCGACCGACTTCGCCAGCGCCGACTTCTTGTTGGCGGCCTGGTTCTCGTGGATGACACCCTTGGAGACGGCCTTGTCGAGCTTGCGCGACGCCTCGACGAGCGCGGTCGACGCAGCGTCCTTGTCGCCACCGGCGACAGCCTCGCGAACGCGACGGATGTGCGTCCGGAGCTCGGACTTCACCGCCTTGTTGCGCAGGCGCGCCTTCTCGTTGGTGGTGATGCGCTTGATCTGGGACTTGATGTTGGCCACGTGTGGACTCTCTTGTGCGTTCGCCGAAGCGATCTGACAGGTCTAGAGGGCGGCGCACAGCTCCGGGACTGGGGCGTGGGGACACCCGCGGGGAGGAGCTGGGCTTGTGCCCGCCGACCCGGGCGGACACGCGAGTAACGATGTTAGCAGGCAGGAGCCGTCCGCCCGAACCCAGTGACCTCACTCACGGGAGACTCACGGGAGACTCACGGGAGCTCACCAGGGATGCGTCCGTCGCAGCGCGGTCGCCACCTCGTCGAACAGCCCGCGGTCGATGATCGCCCCCTCGCGGCGCACCGCGGACGCCTGCAGCCGCAGGATGCGGTCGAGCCGCACCTCGCTGGGCCTGCGCTGGGAGTCCCAGGCGCCGGTGCCGATGTCCATCCACACCCGGCCGTGGCGCGCCTCGAGGGAGGCGTCGCGCGAGTGGTCCTTGCTCGAGAGCATCAGGGCGAGCAGCTCCGCGCCGTCGCGGCCGATGACCAGGACGGGCCTGTCCTTGCCACGGCGGGGGTCGTCCTCGTACGGCACCCATCCCCAGACGATCTCGCCGGGGTCGGCGTCGCCGTCCAGGCGAGGGGCGTACTCGAGGCGGACCGCCCCGTCGTGGTCGGGTAGCGGGGGCGTCCGGCCGGGCTGCCGGGTGGGCCGCGTGCTCGGGGGGCTGGTGAGCCGGGCCACCGCGCCGCGCAGCGCTCGTCGGACGCGGGTCCAGCCGGTGCTCGTCGTCACGGAGGCGACGGTACCCGGACCCGGCTCCGGCGACCCGCCGGTGTCGGCGCACGTAACGCGGCGGTATCACCGGGCGGTTACTGTCCGGAGCATGGCGGACCTGTTCGACGACTACCCGGGCGGACCGGCCTGGGACGAGATGATCGACCCCGACGGGGGCGGCTCGCGCACGGCCTACAAGGGCCTGCACCGGGCGCTGGCGCAGCTGAGCGCCGGTGAGCTGCGGGCGCGCGCCGAGACCCTCGCGCGGTCCTACCTCGCTCAGGGCGTCACGTTCGACTTCGCCGGCGAGGAGCGCCCGTTCCCGCTGGACGTCGTGCCGCGCGTGCTGGCCGGCGACGAGTGGGAGCACGTGGCGCCCGGTGTCGCCCAGCGGGTGCGTGCGCTCGAGGCGTTCCTCGCGGACGTCTACGGGCCGCAGCGGGCCATCGCCGACGGGGTCATCCCGCGCAGCGTGGTCCTGTCGTCGACCAACTTCCTGCGGGCCGCCCGCGGGATCAACCCGCCGAACGGCGTGCGGGTGCACGTGTCGGGGATCGACCTGGTCCGCGACAGCCTGGGCGGCTGGCGGGTGCTCGAGGACAACGTGCGGGTGCCCAGCGGCGTCAGCTACGTGCTCTCCAACCGCCGCGCCATGGCGCAGACCTTCCCCGAGCTGTTCGCCGCGCTGCGGATCCGGCCGGTCGCCGACTACCCACGACGGCTGCTGTCGGCACTGACCGCAGCGGCACCGTCGGGCGTCGACGAGCCCACGGTTGTCGTCCTGACCCCCGGGGTCTTCAACAGCGCGTACTACGAGCACTCGCTGCTCGCGCGGATGATGGGCGTCGAGCTGGTGGAGGGGCGGGACCTGTTCTGCTCCGGCGGCCGGGTCTGGATGCGCACGACACAGGGCCGGCGGCGGGTCGACGTCATCTACCGACGGGTCGACGACGAGTACCTCGACCCGGTGGTGTTCCGCAACGACTCCTACCTGGGCAGCCCCGGTCTCATGACCTGCGCGCGCAACGGCACCGTCACCATCGCGAACGCGGTGGGCAACGGGGTGGCCGACGACAAGCTCGTGTACACCTACGTGCCCGACCTGATCCGCTACTACCTGAGCGAGCAGCCCATCCTGCGCAACGTCGACACGTGGCGCCTCGAGGAGCCGGACGCGCTCGAGGAGGTGCTCGACCGGCTCGACGAGCTGGTGGTCAAGCCCGTCGACGGGTCCGGGGGCAAGGGCCTGGTAGTCGGCCCGAAGGCGTCGGCCGCCCAGCTCGACCAGCTCCGGGTGCGGCTGCGGGAGGACCCGCGCGGGTGGATCGCGCAGCCGGTCGTGCAGCTGTCGACGCTGCCGACGCTCGTCGAGGACGGGCTGCGGCCGCGGCACACCGACCTGCGCCCGTTCGCGGTGAACGACGGCGAGTCGGTCTTCGTGCTCCCCGGCGGGCTGACGCGGGTGGCGCTGCCGGAGGGCGAGCTGGTGGTCAACTCCTCGCAGGGCGGGGGGTCGAAGGACACCTGGGTGCTCGGTGGCGCGGTGCCCCGCCGGGCCGTGCGGCAGGCGTCCGAGCTCCCGCAGGCGGTGGCGCAGGACTCGGCCGTACCGATCGACTCGAACCCCAACGACGTGCGCGCCCAGGTCATGCAGCAACAGCAGCAGCAGGGTCGGACGTCGACCGCAGGAGGTGTCCCGTGCTGAGCCGGATCGCGGAGTCGCTGTTCTGGATCGGACGCTACGTCGAGCGCGCGGACGACACCGCACGCCTGCTCGACGTGCACGTCCAGATCCTGCTCGAGGACCCCTGGGCCGAGGAGGACCTGGCGTGCCGGTCGCTGCTGTCCGTGATGGACCGGGAGCCGCCGCCGGCGCACGTCGAGGTCGGCCGGGAGTACGTGCTGGACATGCTGGCGTACGACCGGTTCGCGCCGTCGTCGATCGCGGGGTCGCTGGTCTCCGCCCGGGAGAACGCGCGACGGGCGCGGGAGATCATCTCGACCGAGCTCTGGGAGTGCCTCAACGCGACCTGGAACCAGCTGCCCTCCCACATGCGGCCCGCGCGGCCGCACGACTACTTCACGTGGGTGCGGGAGCGCGCCGCGATCGTCGCCGGGATCATGGACTCCGCCACGTCGCGCGACGACACCTGGAACTTCATGGTGCTCGGCCGGTCGATCGAGCGTGCCGACATGACCGCCCGGCTGCTCACGACGCGTGCGCTGGCCGGGTCCGCCGGACCGAGCTGGACCACGCTGCTGCGCTCCTGCGGCGCGCACGAGGCGTTCCTGCGCATGTACCGCGGGGCAGCCTCCGACGAGCGGGCCGCCGGGTTCCTGCTCACCGACCGGCTGTTCCCGCGCTCCATCGTGTTCGCGCTGAACCAGGCCGAGGCGTGCCTGGCCAACCTCGAGGGCACGTCCGACCGCGCGGCCGTGGACGATGCGCGGCGGCACATCGGCTACGTCCGCACCAACCTCGAGTACCGGCCGCTGCTCGAGGTGCTCGACTCCCTGCCCAAGGAGATGGAGCGGGTGCAGCGCGCCTGCTCGGCGGCCTCGGACGCGATCCGCGGCCGGTACTTCCCGAGCGCGTCGTCGACGAACTGGGTGGGGGAGGCACTGTGAGCCGGCTGCGGGTGGTCCACACGTCGACGTTCCGGTACGGCAGCGCCGTGGTGGCGTCGTACAACGAGGCGCGGATGACGCCGCTGTCGCAGCAGGGGCAGACGGTGCTGGAGACCAGGATCGACGTCCAGCCGCACACCGGCTGGTTCGAGTACCGGGACTACTGGGGGACCGCGGTCACGGCGTTCGAGGTGCTGACCCCCCACGAGTCGATGGTCGTCACCGCGGAGCACCTGGTCGAGGTGGCGGAGCGCGGTCCGCTGCGCAGCCCGGCCGGCTGGGACACCCTGCGCGGTGCGGAGCTGCGCGACCGGCTGGCGGAGTTCCTCTCCGACACACCCACGACGGCACCTCCCGCGGACGTGGTCGAGCTCGCGCACCGGGTGGCCGGCGACCTCGAGCCGACGGAGGCCGCCCTGGCGGTGGCCGACGCGCTGCGGGACGAGATGGAGTACATCCCGGGGGTCACCACGGTGCACACCCCCGCCGGGGAGGCGTGGACGGCGCGGGCCGGTGTCTGCCAGGACATCGCCCACCTGGTGGCCGGCGCGCTGCGGTCCGTCGGTATCCCCGCGCGCTACGTGTCGGGGTATCTGCACCCGGACTCCGCGGCGCCGGTCGGCAGCACCGTGCTCGGCGACTCGCACGCGTGGGTCGAGTGGTGGGTGGGCGAGTGGTTCGCGTACGACGTGACCAACCGGGTGGCCGCCGGTGACCACCACGTGGTGCTCGCACGCGGCCGGTCCTACGACGACGTGCCACCGCTGCGGGGGATCTACGCCGGTGCGGGCACGCAGGACGCCGAGGTCCAGGTGCAGATCACCCGGGAGGCCTGAGCGTCACGGCGTGAGCCGGCGGCCGAGGGCGTCGACCAGCGCGCCGGCGTCGCCGGAGACGGTGAGCCGGTCGTCGTCGGGGGTCGTGCGGCCCCAGAGCAGCAGGGCGAGCGCCTCGGCGGGTCCGGTGACGGTGGCGGACGGCGCAGGGACGGTCGGTGCGCCGAGCAGCCAGGCTCGATCGGCGTCGTCGGCGACCAGCCGCAGCGGCGCGGGGAGCGGCTCCATCCGGCCCATGCGCTCCTGGCGCGGCTGCATGACGGTGACCACCTCGTCGACCGTGTCCGCCCACAGTGCGGGCTCCACGGCGAGCTCCTGCCCGCCCGCGGTCCGCAGGTCCCAGAGGTGGACCAGGGTCTCGTGCGTCTGGCGGCGGTGCCAGAAGGAGGCCGGACCGGTGCCGAGCAGCGTCCACGACTCGGCGTCCGGGCCGAGCTGGGCCAGCGTCCCGCGCAGCTCGGCCGCGCACGTGGCGTAGAGCTCCTCGAGCACGAACGGGCCGCGACCGAGAGGCGTCTCCTGCCGGCGGCGTGCCTGCCCGGCTGCCCAGTGGTGGATGCGGGCGAGGTGGACCACCAGGTCACGCACCCGCCAGCGGCCGCACCACGGCACGCGGGTGGTCGGGTCGACCTGGGGGATGGTGGCGAGGAAGTCGTCCTGCAGCCCGCCGAGGACCTCGAGCAGGCCGGGAGAAGGACGGGTCGTCGTCATGGGACCATGGTGGGACCGACCACCGACAGCCGACAGGCTGTCACCGGTCACCGTTCGTCGGGAAGGCGCCACCAGGTGCGCCGCCCGCCGCCGACGCCCAGGAGCAGTCCGCTTGTCCCCGATCCCGAGTGCAGCCGCCTCGTCGCGCATCCAGCCCGCGGCCACCGCGCCCGAGCTGCTGCGCAACTTCTGCATCATCGCGCACATCGACCACGGCAAGTCCACGCTGGCTGACCGCATGCTGCAGCTCACGGGCGTCGTCGACTCGCGGGCCATGCGGGCGCAGTACCTCGACCGGATGGACATCGAGCGCGAGCGCGGGATCACCATCAAGTCGCAGGCCGTGCGCATGCCCTGGGGTGTGGAGGACAAGGCCTTCGCGCTGAACATGATCGACACCCCCGGGCACGTCGACTTCACGTACGAGGTGTCCCGGTCGCTCGCCGCCTGCGAGGGCGCCGTGCTGCTGGTCGACGCCGCGCAGGGCATCGAGGCCCAGACCCTGGCCAACCTGTACCTGGCGCTGGAGAACGACCTCACGATCATCCCGGTGCTCAACAAGATCGACCTGCCGGCCGCACAGCCCGAGAAGTACGCGGAGGAGCTGGCCAAGCTCATCGGCGGCGAGCCGGAGGACTGCCTGCGGGTGTCCGGCAAGACCGGCGCCGGCGTGGTCGAGCTGCTGGACCGCATCGTCGAGCTGGTCCCGCCGCCCACCGGGGACGCGAACGCCCCGGCGCGCGCGATGATCTTCGACTCGGTCTACGACACCTACCGCGGCGTCGTCACCTACGTCCGGGTCATCGACGGCAACCTCAACCCGCGCGAGAAGATCGTGATGATGTCGACGCGCGCGACGCACGAGCTGCTGGAGATCGGGGTGATCTCCCCGGAGCCCGTGCCGACCAAGGGGCTCGGCGTCGGCGAGGTGGGGTACCTGATCACCGGCGTGAAGGACGTGCGCCAGTCCAAGGTCGGGGACACGGTGACCAACGCGAGCAAGCCGGCGTCGTCCGCCCTTGGCGGGTACTCCGACCCGAAGCCGATGGTGTTCTCCGGCCTGTACCCGATCGACGGCACGGACTACCCGGTCCTGCGCGACGCCCTGGACAAGCTGAAGCTCAACGACGCGGCACTGAACTACGAGCCGGAGACGTCGGTCGCGCTCGGGTTCGGGTTCCGTGTCGGCTTCCTCGGCCTGCTGCACCTGGAGATCGTGCGGGAGCGGCTCGAGCGCGAGTTCGACCTGGACCTGATCTCGACCGCGCCGAACGTCGTCTACGAGGTCACCCTCGAGGACAAGACGGTGGTCACCGTGACCAACCCGAGCGAGTTCCCCGCGGGCAAGATCGGCGACGTGAACGAGCCGATGGTCAAGGCGACCATCCTGTCCCCGGCCGAGTTCATCGGCGCGATCATGGAGCTCTGCCAGACCAAGCGCGGCGAGCTGCAGGGCATGGACTACCTGTCCGAGGAGCGCGTCGAGCTGCGGTACGTCCTGCCGATGGCCGAGATCGTGTTCGACTTCTTCGACCAGCTGAAGTCCAAGACGCGCGGGTACGCCAGCCTGGACTACGAGCGCATCGGCGACCAGGTGGCGGACCTGGTGAAGGTCGACATCCTGCTGCAGGGCGAGACCGTCGACGCGTTCAGCGCGATCGTGCACAAGGACAAGGCCTACGCGTACGGCGTGATGATGACCGCCAAGCTCAAGGACCTGATCCCGCGCCAGCAGTTCGAGGTGCCCATCCAGGCCGCCATCGGTGCCCGGATCATCGCGCGCGAGACCATCCGGGCCATCCGCAAGGACGTCCTGGCCAAGTGCTACGGCGGCGACATCACCCGCAAGCGCAAGCTCCTGGAGAAGCAGAAGGAGGGCAAGAAGCGCATGAAGACCATCGGCCGGGTCGACGTGCCGCAGGAGGCCTTCATCGCCGCACTGTCCAGCGAGCCCGCGGGGTCGGCAGGCGGCAAGGACGCGAAGAAGAAGTGAGCTGAATGTCTCCAGCTCTCCCCGACGGGGATGTGGCTCCCGACGACGGCTCGCTGCCGGCGTCGGCGTTCGAGGGTGCCGACGAGCGCGCGTTCGGGGTCTACCTGCACGTGCCGTTCTGCACGGTGCGCTGCGGGTACTGCGACTTCAACACGTACACGGCGACCGAGCTCGGTGGCGGGGCGAGCCAGAGCGCCTACGCGGACACCGCGCTCACGGAGATCGCGCTCGCAGCGGGTGTGCTTCCTCCTCGGCCTGTCAGCACGGTCTTCGTCGGCGGCGGCACCCCCACCGTCCTGTCGGTCCCGGACCTCTCGCGCATGCTCGGCGGAGTCCGTGACACGTGGGGGCTCGCCGACGACGTCGAGGTCACCACGGAGGCCAACCCGGACTCGGTGACCCCGGAGTCGCTGACGGCGCTCGCGGAGGCCGGCTTCACACGCGTCTCGTTCGGGATGCAGTCCGCGGTGCCCCACGTGCTCGCGACGCTCGACCGCACGCACGATCCTCGTCGTATCCCCGACGTCGTGCGCTGGGCTCGCGACGCAGGGCTGGCCGTCTCGCTCGACCTCATCTACGGCACCCCGGGGGAGTCCCTCGAGGACTGGCGGACCAGCGTCGAGACCGCACTGGCGACCGGTGTCGACCACGTCTCCGCGTACGCGCTGGTGGTCGAGGCCGGCACGCGCATGGCGGTGCAGGTGCGCCGCGGCGAGCTGGAGCTGCCCGACGGCGACGACCAGGCCGCCAAGTACGAGCTGGCCGACGACCTGTTCGAGGCCGCCGGGCTGCACTGGTACGAGGTGAGCAACTGGGCACGGACGCCCGCCGACGCCTGCCGGCACAACCTCAGCTACTGGCGCGGCGACGACTGGTGGGGCGTCGGGCCCGGCGCGCACAGCCACGTCGGCGGTGTGCGCTGGTGGAACGTCAAGCACCCGCGGGCGTACGCCGACCGGCTGGACCGGGGACTGAGCCCGGCCGCGGGCCGGGAGACCGTCACGGGCGACGGCGAGGTGCTCGAGCGGCTGATGCTCGGGGTCCGCCTCGCCGCCGGTCTGCCGCTCGACGCGCTCCCCACCGCCGCACGCCCCTCGGTCGCGGGGCTCGTGGCGGACGGGCTGGTGGACGGACGTGCCGCGGTGGGGGGCCGGCGGCTGGTGCTCACACGCCGCGGCCGGCTGCTCGCCGACGCCGTCGTCCGCACGCTCGCCGGCTGACCGCCGCTCCGCCTGTCAGCGGACGGCGGTCCCGGGTGAGCCAGATGGCCCCTCGGCCGCCGGGAGGGTTCGCGCAGAACACCGTGCTGCTGGTGCTCGTCCTCGCCCTGGTCGTGGCCGCAATGCGCAGGGTCAGCGCACCAGCTCCAGGCTGAACGGGTAGCGGTAGGCGCCGCCGCGCTGGACCGCCAGCGCCGCGAGGATGCTCAGGACCAGGCTGACGAGGCTCAGTGCGATGAAGCCCAGCCAGCCGACGACGCCGACGACGGGGACCGAGCGGACGATGGAGCAGACGATCAGCCCGATGACGACCGTGAGCTGGAAGTTGAGCGCGACGCGGGACTCCGCGGCGACCTGGCCGCCCCTCTCGCGGTGGACGAGCCAGATGACCAGGGCGGGCAGCCAGCCGATCCAGAAGTACGCAAGGATCCCGCCCAGGTGCGCCAGCATCGCCAGGCTCCGGGCCTGGTCCGTGCCGCTCGACGGGCTGTGGTGGGGCTCGTACGACATCGTGGCTCGCTCCTCGTCCGTGGCCGCGACCGCGACGGCACGCGCAGCCTACCCAGCAGTGCGGCGTCGCGCCCGCGCTCCGCTCGCCCGCACCGACGGCCACGACCCGCCCGGGATGCCGCTTCCTTGACACGCGACCACCCACCCCGGTTCGCTGGCGCGTGGGCGACGATCGCCCTGTGACCAGGGAGGCCACGCATGAGCGAGAACCCCGGCGGTACCCCGCCGCGAGACGACGAGCCCGCGAAGGCGCCGGACCCGGCCGTCCCCGCGACCGGTCCCGGGTCGATCGAGCCACCGGACGCGCCGGGTGCCGTCCCGCCGCCGGCCCCGCCGGCACCGCCTGCTCCGGCCTACGGTCAGCCGCCCGCGGCACCGCCTGCTCCCCCCTAC
>NZ_CAURTV010000100.1:0-13842 GCF_963527515.1 uncultured Cellulomonas sp.
CCTGAGCGCTGTCCGCCGTCGCCGCCCCCGCCACGATCTGCGGGCCTCGCTCGCCGGTGTACGGGTCGAGCGTCACCAGTGCGTCGCCGCTGAGCACGGCGTCGCGGTCGGGCAGGTGCAGCGCGCAGTGCCCGAACGTGTGCCCGGGTGTCGGCACCACGACGGGCGACCCGGGGACGTCGAGCGCGCCCGTCGCAGGGAACGGGCGCAGGCCGCGCACGCCCGGCACGCGCAGGGCGCCCGCGCCGGCCATGGCCGCGAGGATCGGCAGCGCACGAGGGTGCCGGACGGGGTAGAGGGCGCGGGGGTTCTCGTGGGCGTACCGGTACGGGTGCGCGGCGAGGAAGAACTCGTCCTGGTGCGCCCAGACGGGGACGCGCAGGCGCTCCTGCGCGCGCGCAGCGAACCCGGTGTGGTCGAAGTGGGCGTGCGTGAGGGCAAGTGCCGCGACGTCCTGCGGCCGGAGCCCGTGCTCGCGCAGCGCACCTGCCAGCAGGGGCCACATGGCGGGCAGCCCCGCGTCCACGACGAGCACCCGCCGGTCCTGGACCACGAGATAGCAGCTGACGTAGGCGTGGGGGAGACGGAAGACGCGGTCGGCGACCTCGGTGGTGATCATCGGAGCGCTCCAGGCTGGTGCGGGTCGCCGCGCTGCCGGACGGGTGCGTCGATCATGGCGCGCGCCCGGTCGCGGCGCCGCTCAGGTGGCCGCGAGCCGCAGGTCTGCCACCAGCTGGTCGTACGCGGCACCGAAGCCGTCCCGGCCGCGCAGCCGGACGACGGCGGACGGGTGGGTGGTGACCAGGTAGCGACCGTCCAGCAGCCGCCCGCGCTCCGTGGTCACGCTCACCGTGCGGCCGAGCACCGACCGGGCTGCGGACGCGCCGAGCGCGACCACCACCCGCGGCCGCACGAGCGCGAGCTCCGCCTCGAGCCACGGGGCGCAGGCCCGCAGGTGGGTGGTGGTCGGTGTCTTGTGCAGGCGTCGCGGTCCGCGCTGCTCGAAGCGGAAGTGCTTCACGGCGTTGGTCAGGTACACGGCGTCCTCCGCGATCCCTGCGTCCCGCAGGGCGTCGCTGAGGAGCCGCCCGGCAGGACCGACGAACGGCTCGCCCTCGAGGTCCTCACGGTCGCCGGGCTGCTCGCCCACGAGCACGATCTGCGCGTCCGACGGTCCGCGCGAGAAGACGACCTGCGTCGCGGGCTCCCAGAGCTCGCAGCCGCGGCAGGCGGGTGCGGCGGCCCGCAGGTCGTCCAGCACGCCGGTGGCAGGCACCCACGGGGCGGCCCCGGAGGCGTGGAGGTCCACCCCGTGCACCGCCTCCTCCGCGGTGCGACTGCGTCGCGGCATGGGAGGTCTCCGTCCTGCCGACCGTCTCGCGCGCCCACTCCTGGACAGCTTTCAGCGTACGCAGCCGCGCTCGCTCCGTGCGGGGGACAGCCGCACCTCCAGCCCGTGACCGGCAGGCGGGCCCAGACCTAGGCTTCGGGCGAAGGACGTCGCAGCGTCGGAGAGCGAGGAGCGATGAGTCATCCGGTCGGAGTGATCGATCCCCGGTACGGCGACGCGGAGGCGACGCCACCCCCGTGGTCCGACGTCGAACGCTTCCTGACGGGGGCGCAGCTCTACTGGCTGGTCACCGTGCGTGCGGACGGACGCCCGCACGCGGTGCCGCTGGTCGGCGTGTGGCACGACGGTGGGTTCGCGTTCTGCACCCACCCGGACGAGCAGAAGCGGCACAACCTCGACGCCGAGGGACGGGTGGCGGTGACGACGGGCAGCACCGGGGCGGGCGGATGGGACAGCGGCACGGAGGTGGTCGTGGAGGGCACGGCGCGGCGGGTGACCGACGCGACCGAGCTGCAGGCGCTGGCGGACGCGTGGTCAGCCAAGTACGGGGACGACTGGGTGTTCGACGTGCACGGCCCGGAGTTCTTCGAGCGCAGCGGGGCCGGGGGAGCGGCCGGGGCGTGGGTGTACCGCGTCACGCCGGTCAAGGTGCTCGCCTTCGGCGGCGGCCACGGCCAGACGGCGTACCGGTTCTGACTCTCGGCGCGCGGATTCACCCGCTCCGCCGGGCGGCGCAGGAGGATCCTGGGTGGTGGTGCGGCGCAGCACCGGCCGCGCCGCGCGACCGGCAGGGGGCGCGAGATGGCCGAGGTACGCATCGCCACGTTCAACGTGGAGAACCTGGACGAGACCGCGCCCGGCGAGCGCCCGTCGCTGGCGGAGCGGGTGGAGCTCATGCGTCCGCAGATCCAGCGGCTGCGCGCGGACATCGTCTGCTTCCAGGAGGTGCACGGCCAGGAGCGCCCCGGCCAGCCGCGCGCGCTCCTGGCCCTGGGCGAGCTGCTCCACGGCACCCCTCTGCAGGGCGCGAGCATGACGAGCACCCGCCCGCAGAGCGACGCGGTGTACGACGTCCGCAACCTCGTGGTGGTCACCCACCTTCCGGTGACGCGCGCCGAACAGCTCCGCAACGATCTCGTCGCGCCGGTCAGCTACCGGCGTCTGACGGCCGTCCCGCCGGACGCGGTGGCCGTCGAGATCGGGGTCGAGAGGCCGATCCTGCACGTCGAGATCACGCTGCCGGACGGCACGACCCTGCACGTGGTGGACGTGCACTGGAAGTCGAAGATCCCGACCGACATCCCCGGCCAGCGCGTCGACAGCTTCACCTGGCGCACGGCGGACGGGTGGGCGGAGGGCAGCTTCGTCTCCTCGATGAAGCGCATGGCCCAGGCGCTGGAGACGCGTCGGCTCGTGGACCGGATCCTCGACGTGGACCCGGGGGCGCAGATCGTCATCGCCGGCGACTTCAACGCCGCACCCGACGAGGTGTCGGTCATGGCCGTCCGCGGCGAGGTGGAGAACACCGGCAACCCGGACCTCGTGGCCCGTGTGCTGGTGCCCGTCGAGCAGTCGGTGCCCGAGCAGGCCCGCTTCACGCTGTTCCACCAGGGCCGCGGGCAGATGCTCGACCACATGCTCATCAGCAGGAACCTGCTTGCTCACTACCGCGGCTCGGAGATCCACAACGAGCTGCTGCACGACGAGTCGGCGGCCTTCGCCGTGGACCGGAAGTATCCCGAGTCCGACCATGCGCCGGTGGTGGCCACGTTCGACTTCGCCTGACGTCCGCTCGTTCCCGTTGCGGGGCCCGCCGGGCAGGGCAAGGCTGGGGGTCCGCACCGGACTCGACGAGGAGACCCCATGTCCACGACCGTCGCCAGCATCACGCACATCAGCGCCCGTTCGGACACCAGCTTCGAGGATGCCGTCAAGGGCGGGATCGAGCGGGCGTCGTCCACCCTGCGCAACGTGCAGGGCGCCTGGGTGAAGGACCAGAAGGTGGAGGTGAGCGACGGCCGGATCACGGCGTACCAGGTGGTCCTCGAGGTCACGTTCGTCCTCGACCAGTGAGGCGAACCCGCACCTGAGGCCGGGGCCGGGCGGTCAGCCCCGCAGGGCCGCGAGCAGCGCGCCCACGGTGAGCGCGGCGCCCGCGATCCACACCAGCGTGGGCAGGCGCCCCCAGAACGACCTCATGCCCGCCGCACCTCGCCCTGGTCGGTGACCTCGATGTCCTCGGCCTCGAGCGGTTCCGTCGCGGGTCCCTCGATCACGGCCCCTGTCGCGGCGTCGAACGCGCTGCCGTGGCAGGGGCACTGGATCTGGCCGTCGCGCACCGTGCCGACGAGGCAGCCCTGGTGTGTGCAGACCGCCAAGAAGCACCGCACCGTGCTCCCGTCGCGCGTGAGGACGAGCTTGTCGTCGGCCAGCACGAGCCCTCCGCCGTCGGGGATGTCTTCGACGTCGGCGAGCCGATGGGAGTCGGCGTCGTCGTCGGGCTCCCGGCCGGAGGAGTCGTCGTCGTCCGAGCCGGGCGCGGGGCCGAGCGTGGCGAAGCCGACGTAGCCCAGCGTCCCGGCCGCGAGCGCGACGCCGGTGCCCTCCAGCACGGCACGACGGCTGACCCGGTTGCTCATCAGTACCTCACCGGCCCCGACTGGCCGAAGAACCACAGCGCGGAGCTGAACCAGACGAGCACGATGACCGCCGCCAGCAGCCCGCCGAGCACGGGGACCGTGGCGGACGGCAGGCCGCGCAGCCGCAGGGCCAGCATCTTGGCGGCGAAGACCCCGTACACGACGCACCCGGCGACGGAGTGCACGAGCACGCGAGCCGACTCGTCCTCGAACCCCAGCGACCACACGCAGTGGAAGGCGACGGGCAGCGTGAGCAGGAAGGCCACGGTGCCCGTCCACCGGTGCAGGCCGGACACCCACGGCGGTGCGTCGGTCACGCCGGGGAGGCGGCCCCACATCGCGAGCGCCGAGACCACCTGGACGAGCACGAGCACGGCGGCTGCGGTGGTGAGCCAGGACTTCATCTCGAGCACGCCGCCGAATCCGAGGGTGGTGAGTGCGGCGCCGTCGCCGGGGTGCACCTCCGCGTAGGCCCCGAGGCCGGCCGCCACGGCCAGCGCCACGCCGCCGAGCGCGGCGAGTCCCCACTGCGACGGACCGGTCGCCGCTCGCGTGTCGGTGCTCACCGGCCGATCGTGTCGTGCGGAGGGGAGACACCGCTAGCCCGGGTGATCCACTGCACGCATGTGCAGGCGCCCTGGACGGACGTCCGAGGTCGTCCTAGCGTCGAGGTGCCGGCCCGCCGACGGACGGTTGGCCCGCACAGGAGGCCGCATGCTCTCCGACCACACCGCCATCCCCGTGATCGCGGTGACCGACATGGACCGGGCGCGGGCGTTCTACGAGGGGACGCTCGGCTTCACCAGCACGGGGGACGTGCCCGACGGCGTCGTCTACCGCACGTCCAACGGCGGGTTCCTGGTGTACCCGTCCGCGTACGCCGGCACCAACCGGGCGACCGCCGTCTCGTTCCAGCTGCCGCCCGATGCGTTCGACGCCGAGGTCGACGCGCTCCGCGCCGCCGGGATCGAGCTCCAGACGTTCGACCTGCCGGGCGACGCCGCCTGGACCGACGGCGTCCTGTCCGACGGCACCATGAAGGCCGCCTGGTTCTCCGACCCCGACGGGAACGTCCTCAACGTCGAGACGGACCTGCGGGACGCCGCCGGCTGACCGGCCGCGGCGGGCACCGGGCGGCGGCCGCACGACCGCCGCCCGGGGTCGGGGCTCACTCCTCGATCTGGGTGCCGTCGGGTGCGACGGCGTACCAGACGTCGTTGACCCCCTGTCCGGTGACGTCGCCCGGCGCCGAGTCCTGCGCGAAGGTGTAGACCGGCCGGCCGTCGATGGTGATCTGCTTGTCGCCGTCCACCCCGGTGATCGTCCCGACCTCGCCGGTGACGCCGTCCACGGTCGGGGTGTCGGACTCCGTCGTGATGGCCGGCCAGGCGGTGGCGCAGTCGCCGGCGCACGCGCTCGTGCCCGAGCCGGGCGTGTCGTTGAGGAAGTAGTACGCCGTCATGCCGTCGCCGTCGACGACGATCGTGCCCAGCGACGTCTCGGCCGTCGCCAGGTCGGTCGTGTCCTCCGGTGCGGGCATCTCCTCGGCGGTGGTCGCGTCGTCCGTGGCGGTCGGCGTGTCGTCGTCGGAGCTGCCGCAGGCCGCCAGCGTGGCCGCGGTCACGAGCGCGGTGATCGAGTACAGGATGGTCCGTCGCACGATGCTCTCCTCTGGTCTGTGCCGGTCCCGCCCGCGGGGCCGGCTACTCCTGGACCACGGGGCGCAGGGCTGTCCGGTTCATCGCGCGGTGAACTCGGGGCGGCGGTGCATCGTTGTGGGGGTAGACCGACAGCCGACGAGGAGGGACGCGACGTGGCCGACGAACCCGACGCGCTCCTGCGCGCCCTCCACGAGGCCTACGCGCGGCCGCTGCACCACTACGTCGTGCGACTCACCGGCGACCACGCGCTCGCGCAGGACGTCGTGCAGGAGGCGATGGTGCGCGCGTGGAAGCACCCGGAGGTGCTCGCCCGGGAGGACGGCGCCGCACGAGCCTGGCTGTACACGGTGGTGCGCAACCTGGTGATCGACGACCGGCGCAGCGCGCGGCACGTGCGCGAGCGCAGCACCGAGCGGACGCCCGACACCGTCCAGCCGGACGCGTCGCAGGCCGTGCTGGACAGCTGGCTCGTGGCGGACGCGCTCGAGCAGCTGACTCCGGAGCACCGGGCCGTGGTCGTCGGCGCCTACTACCGCGGACGGTCCGTGGCCGAGCTGGCGCGGGAGCACCAGATCCCCGAGGGCACGGTCAAGTCCCGGCTGCACTACGCGTTGCGCGCGCTGCGGCTCGCGCTCCAGGAGAGAGGAGTCTCCGCATGACCGGCCGGGATGGCGACGAGAGGTATGTTCCGGGCGACGACCCGTTCCGCGACTGGGACGCGGCCTACGTCCTCGGGTCCCTGGGGCCCGCGGACCGCCGCGCCTTCGAGGACCACCTGCGCACGTGCGCGGCGTGCCGGGCCGCCGTCACGGAGCTCGCCGGCCTCCCGGCGCTGCTGCGGATGGTGCCGGCCGACGAGGCCGCGACGCTGGGCGGCGAGCCGGACGACGGGGTGGTCGAGCTCGCCGCGGTCGCGCGCTCCGTGCACCGGACCCGGCGGCGCCGGATGGTGTCGGCGGTGGGTGCCGCAGCCGCGCTCCTCCTCCTCGGCGGTGTGGCGGGCGTGCTGCTCGACCGTCCGGTGGGCGCGCCCGTGGCCGCGCCGTCCGCGTCGGCGCAGGTGACCGCGTTGCGGCTCGAGCCCGTCGGACGGACCGACGTGACCGCGAACCTCACGCTGCAGGAGACGGGCTGGGGCACGCGGATCGACTGGGAGTGCCGGTACCCGTCGCAGGTGGTGCCGTACGGCGCGGGTGCGATCTACGAGCTGGTCCTGGTGGGACGGGACGGGACCAGCACGGTGGTGGCGACCTGGAGCGCGAGCAGTGCCCAGGCGCGCGGTCTGGGAGCGTCGTCCAGCATCGCGACGGACACGATCGAGCGGGTGGAGATTCGGGTGGAGGGGTCCGACGACCCCCTCGCGGCGGCGACGACCTGAGGTCCGACCCCTCAGGCGTCCGGGGACACGAACGGCGTCCCCGCCACCTCGAGGGTCTGCGCGGCGGGTGTGCCGGACGGGGCGATCACCTGCAGCCGGTCGACGGTGAGCAGGAGCGACTCCAGGACGCGCACGCCCGCGCTGCCGAGGTGGACCACGTCGCGCAGGTCGATGGTGACCGGGACCAGCCCGTTGCGCGAGAGCCGGAGGATCTCGGCCTGCACCTGGGCCGCCGCCGCCCGGTGGTCCACCGCGCCGCCCACGCGGACGACCGACCCTCCCGAGCGGTCGACGGAGAATGCCAGCGGGGCACCGGACCGGGACCGGACGTCCGTCACGGCATCGGCCTGCTCGGCGGGGGCCGGCCTGCGCGCCGGGCACTCGAGGGTCACCTCGGTGCCGTCCTCGCCGGTCTGCACACCCACCTGGAGGCCTGCGGAGGCCATCATGCTGAAGCCGCGGCCGCGCTCGCCCGGATCACGATCCGGCTTCCGCCAGCGCCCGTGGTCGCGGACGACGACCTCGACCATGGCGTCCTCGCGGATCACCGCGCGCACGTGCACGGTGTGGTCGGTGCTCGACGCCACGTGCCGGTAGGCGTGCTCGACCGCGTTGGCCATCACCTCGCTCACCCCGAGGACGAGGGTGGACCGGTCACGCGTACCGAGGCCGATCGCCGCTGCCCACGCGTCGACCTCCGCGCGGACCGGCGCCAGCTGGCCGGGGTCGGCGGGCACGGTCAGGTCGAGGGGCGCGGGGGCGGGACGGCGGTGCGCCGCCAGGACGGTGACGTCGTCGGTGAAGCCGCCGTCGGTGAGCACGGACGGCAGGTGCCGGCACAGGCGCGCGGCCACGGACCCGCCGCCGTCAGGTCCCGCGGTCCCCGCGTACGCCTCGCGTGCGGTGCGCTCGAGCACCCGGAGCCCGTCGCCCAGCGGCCGCTTCGGGCTCTCGACGAGCCCGTCGGTGAAGAGCACGATGGCCCACCCGTCAGGCAGGTTCGCCGTGGCGACGCGACGCTCGGTCCGGGACCCCAGCGGTCCGTCGCCGGTGGTCGCCAGGAGGTGGACCCGGTCGGTCCCCACCACGAGCGGTGCCGGGTGGCCGCGCGTGGCGTACTCGAGGTCGCCCGTCCGGGGGTCGAGCAGCGCGACGCAGACGGTGGCGGCGAACGCGCCCGACACCCGCCCGGCGAACGCCTCGACCGCCTCGAGCGCGTCGAGGATCCCTGCGCCCTCCAGGAGGCGCGCGGCGAGGACGGCGCGCAGCTGGCTCATGATCGCCGAGGCCTCCACGCCGTGCCCCACGACGTCGCCGACGGTGAGGGACACCCGCCCGTCGGGGAGCGTCGCCGAGTCGAACCAGTCGCCTCCGGCCGCCTGCTCCACGCCGGCGACCAGGTAGGACGCCGCGACGTCCACCCGCGGCAGCAGCGGCACCGTCGACGGCAGCAGGGCACCCTGCAGGCGCAGGACCACCTCCCGCGCGCGGGCGAGCCGCTCGTCCGCGGTGGCGGCCCCAGAGCGCTCCAGCTGCGCGGCCCGGATGCGCGTGGTGACGTCCAGGGCCGAGGCGACCGCGCCGACCATCGCGCCCGAGCGGTCGAGCCACGGCGTGACGTGCAGGTCGAGCCAGAGGCCGGCCGCCGGGTCGGACCAGTCGGCGATGACCGGCACCTGGTCCTCGTGGTGCGGCTGCCCCGTCCGGAGCACGTCGGCGAGCGCCGTCACGATCGCCTGGACGCCGGGGCCGCGCAGGTCACGGAGGCGGCTGCCGAGAAGCTTCTGGTGCTGGAGCGTCTCGCGCGCGCCGCGGTTCGCGGCGACGATCCGCTCGTCGCCGGACCGCACGACCAGCTGCACACCGGGGGAGGAGTCGAACGCACGCAGGACCGCCGCCTCGTCGAGGTATCCCTCGGGCGCCATCCTGACCTCCTCAGCCGCCGGACGACACCCGGTCGGACGACCTGCGCTCGGCGGGCTCGCTGACCACGTCCAGGCCGTGCGCTCCCGCCAGCCCGAGGCTGGTCCCGGGGGAGAGCACGATACGCATCCTGACACCTGCGGCCGTGCTCCGCCGGTGCGCCGCCGTGAGAGCGGAGACTCCGACCGACCCGAGGTGGGTCACCCGGCGCAGGTCGACGACCATCGCCCCGGCCTCGCGCGCCCGGATCATGAGCTGCGTGACCGCGGCGGTCAGCTCGTGCGCGGTCGCGAGGTCGACGGGCCCCTCCACGCGCACGACCGGCACCTCCGAGGTGGTGTCGTAGCTGACGTCCAGACCCGGGGTCGTCCGCGTGCCCCCCGGGTCCGTCGCGCTGTCGGTCAGGCTGGCGAAGAAGAAGTCGTCGAGCCGCTGCCGGGTGTCCGAGCCCAGGCCTCCGCCCACCTCGACGGCCGCCACCAGGCGCTCGGCGAGCGTCAGGAGGCGGACGTTGCGCTGCTGGGAGCCCCACCGGAGCAGCTCGAAGGCGGCTTCGCCGTCGATCCCGTAGCCGAGCATGAACGCGCCCTTGGCCTGGTCGATGACGGCGTGCGACCGCAGGGCCTGCGTCAGCTCCTCGTTCACCCGGTGGGCGACGGCGTCCCGCTGCGACGCCGTCACGTCGACCAGGAAGCCGCTGACGGTGCGCTGGGCGTCCTCGCTCGTGCCCCCGGACCCCGAGATCGTGACAGTGCGCTCGTTGCCCTGCAGGTCCAGGAGCCGGTACTGACACCCGAACGGCGCCCCGTCCACCCCGCACTGACCGAGGGCGTCGAGCACCCGCCCGCGGTCATCGGGATGGATGTGCCGGGACATGAGCGCCAGCGTCGGCACGACGTCGCCCGGCGCCATCCCGTGGATCGTGAACATGGCGTCCGACCACGACCATCTGCCGGTCGGCGCCGTGTACTCGAACTGGCCGACGAGGGCGTGGGGAGCGGGTGCGGGCACGTGGACCTCCACGGTGCCCCGGCGGTCGGGGCGGGAGCGCTGTCGGGGGCTCTGGGCTGAACCCGTGCGCGACGGATCGGGTCCACCGCCGTGCGTCCGGCAGCGTATGTCAGGATCCGGCGCGCGGCTCGTCGAGCGGGTCAGTGCAGGCGCCTGCGCCAGTCGTCGGGCACGCGCCCCGCCGGGCCGGGCACGGTCTGCTCGACCGGGCGGTGCTCCGGGGCGACAAGAGCCGGTCCGTCGACGTAGTCGTCCGCGGGGTAGCTCCAGAACCAGTCCTCACCGGGCTCGAACGTGCGCACCACGGGGTGCCCGGTCTCGCGGTAGTGGGCGGTCGCATGCTGCGCCGGTGAGGTGTCGCAGCAGCCCACGTGCCCGCAGGTCGCGCAGCGCCGCAGGTGGAACCACCAGCCGTCGGTGGCGTCGCACTCGACGCAGCCGGTTCCGCTCGGGGGCACGGTCGGGTCGATGGCCGACTCGGTCACGGGGTGGGTCCTTCCGTCGGGGTGTAGGGCAGCCGGACGCGGAAGCGGGTGTCGCCGGGCACGGACGTGACGGTCAGGTCGCCGTGGTGCTTGCCGACGACGATCCGCCACGAGATGTCGAGCCCGAGGCCTGTCCCGGAGCCGACCGGCTTGGTGGTGAAGAACGGCTCGAAGATCCGGTCGACGACCCCGTCGGGGATGCCCGGCCCGGTGTCGGCGATCTCCACCTCCAGCCAGTCGTCGACGCGTCGCGTGGTCAGGGTGAGCGTGCCGTTCCCCTCCATCGCCTGCGCCGCGTTGTCGATGAGGTTGGTCCACACCTGGTTCATCTCGGCGGCGAACACGTGGATCGGCGGCAGGGTGCGGTCGTAGTCCTTGACGACCGTGATCCCCTCGCCCAGCTGCCGCTCCAGCATCGTCACGGTGCTGTCGAGCAGCTCGTGCACGTCGACCGTCTGATCGGGTGCGCGGCCGATCTGCGAGTACTGCTTCGCGGCGCCGACCAGGGAGGAGATCCGCGTCGTGGCGTCCTCCACCTCGTTCATCAGCGACTCGGTCTCGAGCGTGTACGAGAGCCAGCGGACCGCGCCCTCGAGCACGTCGGGTCCCACCCAGGACGCCACGGCGTCGAGCCACTCCGGGCCCAGCCCGGCGGCGACGAAGTTGGGTGCCAGCTCCCAGCCGCCGTCGATGTGGTGCTCCTCCATCCACTCGCCCAGGGCGTCCTCGAGGTCGGACACCTCGAGCGCCGTCGGGACGACGCCGGACGCGCGCTGGTGCGCGAGCGCCTTCACGGCCTTCTCCTGCAGGTGGATGATCTGCTCGAGCTGCTCCCGGTCGTAGATCCCGGACGCGAGCATCGCGAGCTTGTGCCGCATCCCCGCGACGCGCTCGCGCAGGGTCGACGTGGCCCGGGTGGCCGCGGCCGCGGGGTTGTTCAGCTCATGGGTGAGCCCTGCCGACAGGGACCCGAGCGCCAGCAGCCGCTCCCGCTGACCGGTCACGGCCTGCGAGCTCTGCTGGCCGAAGAACAGCCCCTCCAGCAGGTGCACCGCCATGGGGAACCAGTCGTCCATGAACGCGGCGAAGTCGGCGGCCGACAGCACGTAGTACCGCGACGGCTCCAGGACGCGCAGGGTCTGCGAGTAGTTCTGCGGCACGCGGTCACCCAGGTAGGCGGCCCACGCCCCGGCGTAGACGCCGACCTGGCCGGTGCGGGAGATCTCGACGTCGTCCACCCCCACCCGCCGGTACATCGCCAGCGACCCCTCGAGCAGCACGTAGAAGTCCGACGCCGGCTCGCCCTCGCGGTACAGGACGCCCGGGTCGATGAGCTCGACGTGCCCACGGCCGCACAGCCAGAGGAGCTGCTCGTCGCTGAGGTGCTCGAACAGGAACAGGCTCCGCAGCTCGTCGATGTCGCACGCCAGGTGCGTGCGGGTGGTCGTCGCCAGCGAGTCGGTGGTGGTCACAGCTGCTCCAGATAACGGTGGACGAGCATCACGGCCATGGCGCCCTCGCCCACGGCGGAGGCCACGCGCTTGGCGGACTCGGCGCGCACGTCGCCTGCCGCGAACACCCCGGGCACGCTCGTCTCCAGGTGGTACGGGGGACGGTCGAGCGGCCAGGAGTCGGGGACCTTGCCCTCGACCAGGAGGTCGTGGCCGGCACACACGAACCCGTGGTCGTCACGGGTCACGGTGCCGTCCAGCCAGCTGGTCAGGGGGGCAGCCCCGATGAACACGAACAACCAACCGGTGTCGACTGATTCCGTCTCCCCGGAGCCGGTGTCCCGCAGCACGACCCGTTCCAGGTGGTCGTCGCCGACCGCCTCGACCACCTCGCTGCACGTGCGCACGTGGATGCGGTCGTTCTGCTCCACCTGCTCGACGAGGTACCGGGACATCGACTGGGACAGCGAGGCAGCGCGGACGACCAGCGTCACCGACCGCGCGTGGCGGGACAGGTACATCGCCGCCTGGCCGGCCGAGTTCGCGCCGCCGACGACGAAGATGTCCTGGTCCTCGCAGGCGGTGGCCTCGGTGAGCGCGGAGCCGTAGTACACGCCCCGTCCGGTCAGGTCGGCGACGCCGGGACCGGCGAGCTCCCGGTAGGAGACGCCGCTGGCCACGATGACGGTGTGCGCGTCGACCGTGCTCCCGTCGTCGAACCGCACGGTCCGGGCGGCTCCCCGCACCTCGAGCGCCACGGCGTCGCGCGTGAGCACGATCTCCGCCCCGAACTTGAGCGCCTGGCGGCGTGCGCGGTCGGTGAGCTGCGCGCCCGAGACGCCGTCGGGGAAGCCCAGGTAGTTCTCGATCCGGGAGCTCTGCCCGGCCTGGCCGCCGGTGGCGGTGCGCTCGACGAGCGCGGTCCGCAGGCCCTCGGACGCGCCGTACAGCGCAGCGCTGAGCCCGGCGGGGCCACCGCCGATCACGACCAGGTCGTAGAACCGTTCCGAGGCGCTCACGGACAGCCCGACCTGCGCGGCGAGCTCGCCGTCGGTGGGCGCGACGAGCACCTCGCCCTGCGTGGTGACGATCACGGGCAGCAGGGAGTCGTCCGCGCCGGCGACCTCGAGCAGGGTCCGACCCTCGGGGCTGTCGCTGGCGTACCAGCGGTAGGGCACCTGGTTGCGCGCCAGGAACTCACGCACCTCGGAGGACCTGGCCGACCAGCGGTGTCCGACCATCTTGGTCTCGGCGACGGTCCTCGGCGGGTGCGCGTTCCACGCCTCCAGCTGGGCGTCGATCACCGGGTAGAACTTCTCCTCCGGCGGGTCCCACGGCTTGAGCAGGTAGTGGTCGAGGTCCACCACGTTCACGGCGTCGATGGCGACGTCCGTGTCGGCGTACGCCGTGAGCAGCACCCGCCGGGCCTGCGGGTAGAGGTCCATGGCCTGCTCGAGGAACTCGATGCCGGTCATGCCGGGCATCCGGTGGTCGGCCAGCAGGACCGCCACCTGGTCGCCGCGCAGCCGCAGCTCGCGCAGCGCGTCCAGCGCGAGCGGTCCCGAGTCCGCCCGCACCACCCGGTACTGGTTGCCGTAGTGCCGTCGCAGGTCGCGGGCGACCGAGCGTGACACCGCCGGGTCGTCGTCGACGGTCAGCAGCACCGGCTTGCGGTGAGGGGCGTCCTCCACCTCGTCTCCTTTCCTCATGCTCCGTCACCGACCTCGAGCGCGGAACCGCCCGTGATGCGGACGAGCTCGTCGAACGACGTCGGGAACACCGTGTGCGGCGTCCCGGCCGCCGCCCAGACCTGCGGGTGGTCGGCGAGCGCCACGTCCACGACGGTCTCCACGGGGGCGGGGTGTCCGAGCGGCGCGACGCCGCCGATCGCCTGGCCGGTCGCCTGCCGCACCTGCTCCGGCGTCGCCCGCCCGACGTGGGCG
>NZ_CAURTV010000101.1:0-13686 GCF_963527515.1 uncultured Cellulomonas sp.
CCGCCGCGCCGTGCTGCAGCTGCGCGCGCTCGGGCTGCCGCGTCACGCCGGCGCGCGGCTGGTGCTCGCGGAGCTGGTGGGCCCCGTGCTCGGTCCGGCCGTCGCGGGGATGCTCACCGGCGTCGCCCTGAGCGCGCTCACCGTCCGAGCGCTCGGTCTGGAGAGCCTCACGCACCAGACCGGGCCGCCCGTGATCGTGCTGCCGTGGTGGGTGCTCGGCGCCCTGCTCGGGCTGGCCCTCGTCGTGGGTGCCGTCGTCGCCGTCGAACGTCCGCGCCGGGGTCACGAGCAGCTCAGCCAGATGATGCGGTCCGGCTGACGCGCATGAGGCAGGATGCGCCCGTGCGATGGGTCGTGGTCATCCCCGTGAAGCACGGCGCCGACGGGAAGACCCGGTTGGCGGGTGCGTTGTCGGCGGGCGCCCGCGAGCGGCTGGTGCGCGCCATGGCTGCCGACACCGTGGCAGCGGCGTGTGCGACCGCCTCCGTCGAGCGGGTGGTCGTCGTCACCGCGGACCCGGTGCTGCGGGCCCTGCTCGCGACGTCGACCGAGCTCGTCGACGACCCCGGTGGTGGGCTGAACGCGGCGGTCCGCGCGGGGACCGGGCACGTCCGCGCCGCCTACCCCGACGCCGGCGTCGCGGTCCTGCTCGGGGACCTGCCTGCTCTGCGGGCCGACGACCTCGCGGACGCGCTGGACCGCGCGACGGTGCACGACCGTGCGCTCGTGCCCGACGCGGACGGCACCGGCACGACGATGCTGACCGCGCTTCCGGGGGTGGCGATCGACCCGCGTCTCGGCGTCGGCTCCGCCGCGGCGCACGAAGGCATCGGTCACGTCCGGCTCGCGGTCCCCGCGACGTCGACCGTGCGCCGGGACGTCGACGTGCCGGACGACCTCGCCGCGGTGGAGGGGCTCGGGGTCGGGCCTGCCACGCGAGCCGTCCTCGACCGGGTCAGCGGGACGTAGCCCGGGGGAGCCGGTCGACCAGGGCCAGGGCGGCCCGGGCGATGCCGGCGGTCGTGGGGACGTCCGTCATGAGCGTCGGGGCGGAGGCTGCCGTCCAGCCGTCGGCCGCCAGCTGCGGCACGGCGGCGGCGTCGCGCTCGTCCACGAGCCAGGCGTCGAGGATGCCGTCCGGACGCCGACCGTAGTGCCGGGCGACCGCGACCGCGCTGGTCTCGACGCCGATCGCGGTGAGGCACGCGTCGGCCATCCCGCGCACCGGCGCCCCCCCGACGATCGGGCTCACGCCGACGACGGGGGCCGCGGTGGTGCGCAGGGCGTCGCGGATGCCGGGGATCGCGAGGATCGTGCCCACGGAGACCACGGGGTTGGACGGCGGGACCACCACGACGTCGGCGTCGGCGATCGCGTCGAGGACCCCCGGCGCCGGCGTCGCCGCGTCCACGTGCGTCTGCACGAAGCGGACGGCGGGCAGCGCGGCCCGGTACCGGACCCACCACTCCTCGAAGTGCATCGTGCGGCCGTCCTCGACCACGACGTGCGTCTCCACCTCGTCGTCGGTCATGGGCATCAGCGTCACGCCCGGCTGCCAGCGCTCCGCGAGCTGTGCGGTGACCTGCGACAACGGCAGCCCGGCCCGCAGCAGGTAGGTGCGGGCGAGGTGCGTGGCGAGGTCCAGGTCGCCGAGCGTGAACCAGTCCCAGCCGAGGCCGTACGCCCGCAGGTCGTCGCTCACGTGGCGGGACTCGTCCCGTCGGCCCCAGCCCTGGTCCTCCTGCACCGCGCCGCCGAGCGTGTACATCAGCGTGTCGAGGTCCGGGCAGACGCGGACGCCGTGCAGCCACAGGTCGTCACCGGTGTTGGCGACCACCGTGACGTCGGCGGCGGGCAGGAGCGCCCGCAGGCCGCGGGTGAACCGGGCACCGCCGACGCCCCCGGACAGGACGGTGATCCTCACTGGGGCCTCCGGGGCTCGTGGAACGCGATGACCGGCCGGCCCGTGCGCGGGTGCTCCAGGATGTCGGCCTCGACGCCGTAGACGTCCCGCAGCAGGTCGGGGCGCAGGACGTCACGCGGGTGACCCGCCGCGGCGAGGTGGCCGTCGGCCAGCACGAGCACGTGCTCGCAGAACGCCGCGGCCAGGTTGAGGTCGTGCAGGGCGGCGACCGTCGTGGTGCCCAGGTCGCGCACGAAGGCGAGCAGGCTCAGCTGCGCGCTCACGTCGAGATGGTTGGTGGGCTCGTCGAGCAGCAGGAGCTCGGGCTCCTGGGCCAGCGCGCGGGCGATCTGGACCCGCTGCCGCTCGCCGCCGGACAGCGAGGACCAGGTCCGGTCCGCGAGGTGGTCCGCCTGCGCGCTGACCAGGGCGCGGTCCACCGCGGCGTCGTCCGGGTCGGTGCCCCACAGGCTGCGGTAGGGGATGCGACCGAGGGAGACGACCTCGCGGACCGACAGCGGGACGGTGCTGGTCGACTCCTGCTCGAGCAGGGCGATTCGCTGCGCGCGTGCTCGCCGAGGCAGCTCGTGCACGGGCGCGTCCTCGACGAGCACCGCGCCCTTCTCCGGCGGCAGGAGCCCCGTGATCAGGCGCAGCAGGGTGGTCTTGCCGGCGCCGTTGGGTCCGAGCAGCCCGGTCAGGTGGCCGGAGGGCGGGGTCGCGTCGATGCCGTCCACCACCCAGCGGCCGCCGAGCCGGGTGCCTACGCCGTCCAGGGTCAGGTCCATGCCGACCCCTTCCCGCGCCGCAGCAGGTAGGCGAAGACCGGGACGCCGATCAGCGCGGTGACGATGCCGACCGGCAGCTCGCGCGGGTCGAACACGGTGCGGGCCAGCGTGTCCGCCCAGACCAGGAACACCGCGCCGCTCAGGGCCGCGACCGGCAGCAGCCGACGGTGGGCAGGCCCGGTCAGCGACGACACCGCGTGCGGGAGGATCAGGCCGACGAAGCCGATCGCCCCGCTGACCGCGACCATCGCGCCGGTGAGCAGGGCGACGACCGTCATCAGGGTCCAGCGCGTGCGGTCGACGTCGATGCCCAGGGCGGCGGCGGAGGTGTCCCCGAACGCGAACGCGTCGAGCCGCGTGGCACTGACCACCAGCACGCTGCCGACGGCCAGCACCGCGATCCCGGCGATGGCCACGGAGGTCCACGTCGCGCCCGCCAGCGACCCGAGCAGCCAGTTGAGGATCTCCCGGTAGGAGTCGCCGGTGGCGGTCCAGAAGATGACGAAGCTGGTGCCGGCGGCGGCCATCTGGGAGACCGCCAGCCCCGCCAGCACCGTCCGGCCCGGGGACAGGGTGCTCCCGGAGCGGGCGAGCGCCAGCGTCGCGACGAGGGCGAGCAGGGCGCCGGCGAACGCCGCCACCGGCAGGAGCAGGCTCACGCCGACGACGAGCACGGCGACCGCCCCGAGCGACGCACCCGAGGACAGACCGAGCAGGTAGGGGTCCGCCAACGGGTTGCGCGTCAGGCTCTGCATCACCGCCCCGGCGAGCGCGAGCCCGGCACCGACCGCCGCCGCGGTGAGCACCCGGGGGAGGCGCAGGTCCCAGACGATCGCGTCGTGCAACCGGGGGACGGCGTCGACCGGCAGGCCCAGGTGCCCACCGATGCTGCGGGCCACCTCGGCGACCCCGAGGTCGGCCGGGCCGATGGTGACGGCGACCAGGACGGTCGCGACGAGGCCGGCCAGCCCCGCCAGGACGAGCAGGGCCAGCGGCGTGCGGGCCTTCACCCCAGCTCGGCGAGCTGCTCGCCGAGCGACGCCACGGCCTCCGCGTTGCGCACACCGGCCTCGCCCGCCGCGAACGGGACGGTCAGGTACCGCTTCTCGCGGACGGCGGTGAGCTGGCTGGTCGCGGGGTTGGCCTCGAGCAGCCCGATCTTCTTCTCCGCGGTGTTCCAGGCGGCGTCGACGAGCACGATCACGTCGGGATCGGCGGCGACGACCTGCTCCCACCCGGCCGACGTCCAGCTGTCGTGCACGTCGGCGAAGATGTTGGTCAGCCCGGCGGCGTCCATGATCATCTGCGGCGCACCGATGCCGGCGCCGACGTACGGGGTGTCCGAGCCGGAGCTGTACCAGAGGGCGGTCGTCTCCTCAGCGGGCTCCTGCACCGCGTCGAGCGTGGCCTCCTGCTCGGCGATCAGGGTGTCCGCGCGCTCCGGCACCCCGAAGATCGCCGCGACCTCCCGGATCTCGTCCGCGACCTCGTCGAACGTCAGGGGGTCGGGCATGTAGCCCTCCTCCTTGCACGCCGCCGGAGACACGTACGTGGTGATCCCGAGGCCGTGCAGGGCCGCGCGGTCACCGGCGCCGTCGGCCGAGAAGTTGGACTCCCAGCCGCCGTAGACGAAGTCCGGCTCGAGTGCGAGCAGCGCCTCCTGGCCGGGCACCTTGTCGGAGACCACCGGGACCGCCTCGTACGCCGCCGCGTGGTCGGCGGGCACCGGGCCGTCGGCGAACGCCGTGCCGATCAGCACGTCCTGCAGGCCGAGCGCCAGGAGCATCTCGGTGGCGGTCGACTTGATCGTCACCACCCTCGTCGGGGGCGCGTCGACGGTGACCTCGGTGCCGCAGTTGTCGACAGTGACCGGCGTGAACGTGGTGCCCGGGGTGGCCGTCACGGGGTCGGCCTCCGGGGTGGCCTGGGTCGAGCAAGCCGCCAGGGCCAGCGAGGCGGCCGTGGCGAGGATCAGGATGCGGGGTGCGCGCATGGGGGTGTGGGGCTCCGGAGTCTGGGGTGGGTGCTGCTCGCCAGGGGTGGGGTGCACGTCGCACCTCCGGAGGGCCGCCCACGTCCGGGCGGCGCGACCCGGCCATGACCGGCCGGGTTCCGCGCACAGAGTAGGCCTGCAGGTGGAGGACTCGGCAAGTGCACCCTTGACCGACGCGCGCCGACGGCCTAGGTTCGAACGTGCGTTCGATGAAGGTGGCGGCGGTGATCCGGGGCTCGGGGATGTCCCGGATCCCGCTCCTCCCTGCTCGGCGGACGGGTGGGTCGCGTCAGGGGGCTGCGGCCAGGGCGAGTGCGCGACCGACGTCGTCGACCTCGGAGCCCAGGAGGCCGACCGTGACGCGGACGTGGCCCCGACGCCCGCGGTCAGTCGTCGAGTCACCGTCCGAGGACGGGGTGGCGTCCGCGGTGAACGGGGTTCCCGGCGCGACCCGGATGCCCGCGGCCTCGAGGCGGACCAGCGCGGTGCGTTCGTCGGCGACCGGGAGCCAGAGGTTGATGCCGTCGCCGGGGTCGAGGGTGATGCCATGCGTGGCCAGGACCTCGCGGAGCGCCCGTCGGCGGGCGAAGTAGACACGGCGGGCGTGGGCGACGGCCTCGATGGCGGCGCTGTCGACGAGGAGGTCGACCAGCACGTGCTGGAGCAGGCGACTCGTCCACCCCGGACCGAGCATGCGGCGGGCGACGATGCCGTCCAGCACCGACGCCGGTCCACCGACCGCGGCGATGCGCAGGTCTGGGCCGTGGGACTTCGAGTACGAGCGGACGTGCACGACGCGGTCGGGCAGGAGCGACCCGAGGCTCACGTCGCGGGCCGACGCGATCTCCCCGGAGTGGTCGTCCTCGACGACGAGCGCGTCGTGCCGGCGCAGGACGGCCGCCAGCTCGCGGGCGCGGGTCGAGGTCGTGCTGACGCCGGTGGGGTTCTGGGCGCGCGGCTGCAGGACGACGACCCCCGCGCCTCCCGCGAGCGCCTTCGTGAGCTCGTCGGGCCGCATGCCCTGCCGGTCGAGCGTCACGGGCACGCGCTCGAGCCCCAGCTGGTCCAGCAGGTCGAACAGCGGCGGGAAGCCGGGGTCCTCGACGGCGACGCGCGAGCCGTAGCCCGCGACCCGCTCGAGCGTGCGGCTGATGGCGTCGAGCGCACCGTCGACCACCGTGACCCGCTGCGGCGCGAACGGCCAGGACTCGCGCAGCAGGACCTCGAGGGCGGGCACCACCGGGGCCGCGAGGTAGGCGCCGGTGTCGGCGGCGGGCCGCTGGAGCGCGACCCGGGACAGCGCCGGACCGATCAGGGGGAGCAGCTCGGGGTCGGGGGTGCCGGTGGACAGGTCGAGCCGGGCCGGCGCGCCGCCGGCGAGGTCCCGGTAGCGCGGCGGCAGCCAGCTGGCGGGTGGGGGGAGGACGACCGTGCCGGCACGTCCGCGCGACGTCACGATGCCGACGGCCGACAGCGCCTGCCACGCGCCGCTCACCGTCGCCGGGCTCACCCCGAGCTCGGCCGCCAGCACCCGCACGGTCGGCAGCCGGTCGCCCGGCCGCAGGTCACCGCCGCGAACCAGTCGCGCGACGGTGGCGGCGATGCCCCGGGGGCTGCGGTCGTCGACGTGAGCAGCCAGGTCCATGCGCGCCAGGATGCACGCTCCCGCGTCGCGCTCCCCGGACAGCGGTCCAGATGTTTACGTCCGCGTCATCGATCTTCGCGCCCCGGTAACGCGGGGTAACACCGCAGAAATGTTCAACCCGGACAGTCACATTCCAGGCTACGGTGCCAAGAACGGGCACTCCGGCGCCGGTGAAGGCTCCGAGGCCGTTCTGATTCGAAGCGGAGGAGCCCCTATGACGGTCGTACGCGTCGCGTTCACCCAGGCCACCTGGACCGGTGACAAGGAGTCGATGACCGCGCTGCACGAGGCGTGGACCCGGGAGGCCGCCTCGCAGGGCGCGCAGATCATCGCGTTCCAGGAGCTGTTCTACGGCCCGTACTTCGGGATCACGCAGGACACCGCGTACTACGACTACGCCGAGTCCGTGCCCGGCCCGACGACCGAGCGGTTCTCCGCGCTCGCCAAGGAGCTCGGCATCGTCATCGTGCTCCCCGTCTACGAGGAGGAGCAGCCCGGCGTCCTCTACAACACCGCGGCCGTGATCGACGCCGACGGCAGCTATCTCGGCAAGTACCGCAAGCACCACATCCCGAACCTGCCCAAGTTCTGGGAGAAGTTCTACTTCCGCCCCGGCAACCTCGGGTACCCGGTGTTCGAGACGGCCGTCGGCAGGATCGGCGTGAACATCTGCTACGACCGGCACTTCCCGGAGGGCTGGCGGGTGCTCGCCCTCAACGGCGCCGAGATCGTGTTCAACCCGAACGCCACGGCGCCCGGCATCTCCAACAAGCTGTGGGAGATCGAGCAGCCGGCCGCCGCGGTCGCCAACGGCTACTTCGTCGTCGCCAACAACCGCGTCGGCCTCGAGGACAACGAGTACGGCGAGCAGGCGGTCAACTTCTACGGCTCGTCGTACGCCGTCGGGCCGGACGGCAACTACGTCGGCGAGGTGGGCTCGTCGAGCGAGAACCAGCTGATCGTCCGGGATCTCGACCTCGACCAGATCCGGGTCGTGCGCGAGCGCTGGCAGTTCTTCCGGGACCGCCGGCCGGATGCCTACGGCCCGATCGTGGCTCCGTGAGAGGGGTGCACTCGTGACGATCCTCATCTCGGGCGGCACCCTGGTCAGCGCGACCGGGCGGACGGCCGCCGACGTGCTCATCGACGGCGAGACGATCGCCGCGGTGCTCAGCCCCGGCTCGACACTCCTCGGCCACGACCTGGCGGCGAGCGTCGACCAGGTCATCGACGCGACCGGCAAGTACGTGATCCCCGGCGGCATCGACGCGCACACGCACATGGAGCTGCCGTTCGGCGGCACCAACGCCTCCGACACGTTCGAGACCGGCACGCGGGCCGCGGCGTGGGGCGGCACCACGACGATCATCGACTTCGCCGTGCAGCGCACGGGGGAGCGGGTCATGGACGGCCTCGGCGCCTGGCACGACAAGGCCGCGGGGAACTGCGCGATCGACTACGGCTTCCACCAGATCGTCGGCGGCGTCGACGAGGACTCGCTCAAGGCCATGGAGGGGCTCGTCGCCGAAGGGGTGACCAGCTACAAGCTGTTCATGGCCTACCCCGGGGTCTTCTACTCCGACGACGCCCAGATCCTGCGCGCCATGCAGAAGGCCGCCGACCTCGGGCTGCTCACCATGATGCACGCGGAGAACGGGCCCGCCATCGACGTGCTCGCCGCGCAGCTGGTGGCGCAGGGCAAGACCGACCCGTACTACCACGGCATCGCGCGCGCCTGGCAGCTCGAGGAGGAGGCGACGCACCGCGCGATCATGCTGGCCGACGTCACGGGAGCGCCCCTCTACGTGGTGCACGTGAGCGCCAAGCAGGCCGTCGCGCAGCTGGCCTGGGCGCGGGACAACGGCAAGAACGTGTTCGGCGAGACGTGCCCGCAGTACCTGTACCTCAGCCTCGAGGAGCAGCTGGGAGCACCAGGCTTCGAGGGCGCCAAGTGGGTGTGCTCCACCCCCCTGCGCTCGCGGGCCGAGGGTCACCAGGAGCACATGTGGCAGGCGCTGCGGACCAACGACCTGCAGATGGTCTCCACCGACCACTGCCCCTTCTGCATGAAGGGCCAGAAGGACCTGGGGGTCGGTGACTTCCGGGCCATCCCCAACGGGATCGGCTCGATCGAGCACCGGATGGACCTCATGTACCAAGGGGTCGTCACCGGGCAGATCACGCTCGAGCGGTGGGTGGAGCTCACCTCCACCACCCCCGCGCGGATGTTCGGGCTGTACGGCACGAAGGGTGTGATCGCGCCGGGGGCCGACGCCGACGTTGTGGTCTACGACCCCGCGGGCCACACGTCGATCGGGGTGGGCAAGACGCACCACATGAACATGGACCACTCCGCGTGGGAGGGCTACGAGATCGACGGGCACGTCGACGTCGTCCTGTCGCGTGGGTCCGTCGTCGTCGACGAGTCCGGCTACCACGGGCGCGCCGGTCACGGGAAGTACGTGCCGCGCGGCCTGTCCCAGTACCTGTCGTAGACCCCCTGTCGAGAGGACACAGATGGACTTCGGCGTCGTCCTGCAGACCAACCCGCCCGCCTCGCGCACCGTCGAGCTCGCCCGCCTGGCCGAGACCCACGGGTTCAGCCACGTGTGGACCTTCGACTCGCACCTGCTCTGGCAGGAGCCGTTCGTCATCTACTCGGCGATCCTGGCGGCCACCCGCAAGGTCATGGTCGGGCCCATGGTGACCAACCCGGCCACGCGGGACTGGTCGGTGATCGCCTCGCTGTTCGCCACGCTCAACGAGATGTACGGCAACCGGACCATCTGCGGCATCGGTCGCGGCGACTCGGCGGTGCGGACCCTGCACGGCAAGCCGTCCAACCTGGCGACGCTGCGGCAGTCGATCGAGGTGATCCGGGAGCTGGCCAACGACCGGCCGGCGTACCTGCACGGTGCCGAGGTGCGGTTCCCCTGGTCGAAGGGGTCGGCGCTGGACATCTGGGTGGCCGCGTACGGTCCGCTGGCCCTCAAGCTCACGGGGGAGGTGGGCGACGGGTTCATCCTGCAGCTCGCCGACCCGGACATCGCGGCGTGGACCATCAAGGTGGTGCGCGACGCCGCCGAGCAGGCGGGCCGGGACCCCGACGCGATCCAGTTCTGCATCGCCGCCCCGATGTACATCGGGGACGACCGTGAGCACATGCGCGAGCAGTGCCGGTGGTTCGGCGGGATGGTCGGCAACCACGTGGCGGACATCGTGTCCCGGTACGGCGCCGACTCCTCCGTGCCGAAGGCGCTGACCGACTACATCGCCGGCCGGCAGGGCTACGACTACAACCAGCACGGCCGCGCGGGGAACACCCACGCCGCGTTCGTGCCCGACGAGATCGTCGAGCGGTTCTGCGTCCTGGGCAGCGCGCAGGAGCACGTGGGGAAGCTGGAGGCTCTGCGCGCCCTCGGCGTCACGCAGTTCGCCGGCTACCTCCAGCACGACAACAAGGAGGAGACGATGCGCGTGTACGGCGAGCACGTCATCCCCGCCCTGGCGACGCCGGTCGTGGCGACCGCATGACGGACCTCGCGACGACGCTCGCACCGGAGCGCACCGCGCCGGTGCCCGTGCGTCCGCGCGAGCGGTCCGGCCTGGTCCGGCGGGTGCTCGTCGGCGTCCTGGCCGTCCTCGTGCTCGCCGCCCTGTGGGAGCTGGTCAAGGTCGTCGTCCCCGACACCGGCGGACACCTGGGCGAGGCGAGCGTGCTGCCGCGCACGGACGACCTCGCGATGCCGCACACGTGGGAGATCGTCGCCCGGGTGCTCGAGCCCGAGACGTCCGCCACCGGGTCGCCCACCGTGCTGAGCGCGATGCTCGCGGCCTGCTGGTTCACCCTACGGGTCGCGCTCGCGGGCTGGCTGGTCGGGTCGCTCGGCGGGCTGCTGCTCGCCGCGGTCATGCAGCGCTGGCAGCTGGCCGAGCACGCGCTGGCGCCCTGGGTGGTGCTCAGCCAGACCGTCCCGCTCATCGCGCTCGCGCCGCTGGTGGTCGGGTGGGGCGGTCGCATCCACATCGGCGGGCTGGAGTGGCAGCGCTGGATGTCGGTCGCCCTCATCGCGAGCTACCTCGCGTTCTTCCCCGTGACCATCGGCGCGCTGCGCGGGTTCCAGTCGCCCCCCGACGCGCAGGTGGAGCTGTTCCGGGCGCAGGCCGCCAGCTGGTCGCGCACCATGCGCTCGCTGCGGCTGCCCGCGAGCGTCCCGTACCTGCTGCCGGCGCTGCGGCTCGGCGCCGCGACCGCGGTGGTCGGCGCGATCGTCGCCGAGGTGTCCACGGGGACCAAGGGCGGGATCGGTCGGCTGATCATCGGCTACGCGCAGTCCGCGAGCGGCGATCCGAGCAAGCCGTGGGCGGCCATCGCCGCGGCCGCGCTGCTCGGGCTGCTCGCCGCCGGCCTGGTGTCCCTGCTCGGGCTCGGCCTGGGCCGCTACCGCTACGCGGAGGTCTCATGAGCGCGCTCGAAGCACGCGGCGTCGGCAAGGTGTTCTCGTCGCGCTCGGGGGACGTCCTCGCCCTGGAGGGCATCGACCTCACCGTGGCGGCGGGGGAGTTCGTCGCCCTCATCGGCCCGTCCGGCTGCGGCAAGTCGACCCTGCTGCGGCTCGTCGCGGACCTGGACACCCCGACGACGGGCGAGCTCACCGTGTTCGGCAAGACCCCGCAGCAGGCCCGCGAGGCGCAGGACTACGGCATCGCGTTCCAGCAGGCGGGCCTGCTGCCGTGGCGCACCGTGACGGCCAACGTCGAGCTGCCGCTGGAGCTGCACGGCGTGGGCCGGGCGGAGCGGGCGTCGCGCGCCGCCGAGCTGCTCGCGCTGGTGGGGCTCGACGAGTTCAGCGGGCACTTCCCGCACCAGCTCTCGGGTGGCATGCAGCAGCGCGTCGCGATCGCCCGGTCGCTCGCCGAGCGCCCCAGCCTGCTGCTCATGGACGAGCCGTTCGGCGCGCTCGACGAGATGACGCGCGAGCGCATGCAGACCGAGCTCGTGCGGATCTGCGCGGAGAGCGGTGCCGCAGTCGTGTTCGTCACCCACTCGATCCCCGAGGCCGTGTTCCTGTCGCAGCGGGTGGTCGTCATGTCGCCACGACCCGGCCGGATCAGCGCGATCGTCCCGGTGAACCTCGGGGACCAGCGCGGCGAGGGCCTGCGGGAGGACGCCTCGTTCTTCGCCGCCGTCACCGCCGTGCGGGAGGCTCTGCACGGCACCCCGGTCACCGCCCGCGGCGTGGACCTGCGATGAGCGCCACCGCCGTCCGCCGCTGGGTCGCCCCGGTGCTGCTCGGCGTCGTCGCGCTCCTGGCCTGGCAGGCGGTCGTGGTCGGCGCGGACATCAAGCCGTACCTGCTGCCCAGCCCGACGGCGATCCTCGAGCAGCTCCGGCTGAGCATCCCGCTGGTCTGGTCGGCGGCGCTGGCCACGGGCATGAACGTGCTGGTCGGCCTGGTGGTCGGCAGCGCGATCGCGATCGTGGCGGCCGTCGTCGCGGCGCGCAGCCGGATGGCGGACACGCTCCTGTCCCCGACCGCGGCCGCCCTGGCCGTGATGCCGATCGTCGCGCTGGCCCCCGCGCTGAACACCATGTTCGGCACCACCTCGACCACGCCGCGGCGCCTCGTCGTCTCGGTCGTGGTGTTCGCCCCCGTGTTCGTCAACACGCTGCGCGGGCTGCGCCAGGTCCAGCCGGTGCACCGCGACCTGCTCAAGGCCTACGCCGCGAGCCCGTGGCAGCTCACCCGGACCGTGACGGTCCCCGGCGCGCTGCCGTACCTGTTCACCGGCCTGCGCATCGCGTCCTCGACGGCGGTGATCGCGGCCATCGTCGCGGAGTACTTCGGGGGCCTGCAGAACGGTCTGGGCTCCCGGATCACGTCGGCGGCGTCGAACAGCGCCTACGCCCGCGCCTGGGCGTTCGTGCTCGGCGCCATCGTGCTCGGGCTCGTGTTCTACCTGGCGACCCTCGCGCTCGAGCGGGCGGTCGCCAGGCGCCAGGGGGGCTAGAAGCGTCCGCCTGCCACCGCAGCCAGGCCGGCCGATATCCGCACAGCCAACGAGAGGGAGAACGATGAGACTCACCAGGCGTACTGCGTGGGGCGCGGCCGCGGTCGGCGTCACCGCGGCGCTCGTCCTGTCCGGATGCAGCTCCGACAGCGGCGACGAGCCCGAGGACGAGGGGACGATGAGCCCCCAGGTGCTGACCCCGGTCACGCTCCAGCTGCAGTGGTTCACCCAGGCCCAGTTCGCCGGCTACTACGCGGCGGTCGACCAGGGCTACTACCGGGACGAGGGGCTCGACGTGGAGATCGTCGAGGGCGGCACCGACATCGTGCCGCAGTCGGTGCTGGCCGACGGCTCGGTCGACTACGCGATCGCGTGGGTGCCCAAGGCGCTGGCGTCCCGCGAGCAGGGCGCGGGCATCACCGACGTCGCCCAGATCTTCCAGAGGTCCGGCACGCTGCAGGTCTCGTTCGCGGACAAGGGCATCTCCACCGCGGCCGACCTCGAGGGCAAGACCGTGGGCAACTGGGGCTACGGCAACGAGTTCGAGCTGTTCGCCGGCATGACCAAGGCCGGCCTCGACCCCGCGACCGACGTCACCCTGGTCCAGCAGCAGTTCGACATGAACGCGTTCCTGGCGGGGGACATCGACGCCGCGCAGGCCATGACCTACAACGAGTACGCGCAGCTGCTCGAGGCGGAGAACCCCGACACGGGTGAGCTGTACACGGCCGAGGACTTCACCGCGATCGACTGGAACGACGAGGGCACGGCGATGCTCCAGGACGCCATCTGGGCGAACTCGGAGAAGCTCGCGTCCGACGAGGAGTACCAGGAGACGACCGTCAAGTTCATCAAGGCGAGCCTCAAGGGCTGGATCTACGCGAGGGACAACCCGGAGGAGGGCCGTGACCTGGTCGTGGCCGCCGGCTCGCAGCTGGGCAACAGCCACCAGCTGTGGATGACCAACGAGGTGAACAAGCTGATCTGGCCGTCGCCGGACGGCATCGGGACGATCGACGAGGACGCGTGGGCGCAGACGGTCGACGTGGCCCTCACCACGAAGAACGACCAGGGCGCCACCGTCATCACGGCCGAGCCCGACGACGAGGCGTTCACCAACGAGTACGTCGAGCAGGCGCTGGCCGAGCTCGAGGAGGAGGGCGTCGACGTGTCGGGCGAGGGGTTCGAGCCTCTCGACGTCACACTCGAGGCCGGCGGGAACTGATCCGTCGCGCGCGGGCGTCGGACACGGCGCCCCCGCGCGGCCCGCCCCCCCCCGGAGAGGCACCAATTCCACCCACGACGACCCCACCCCGCTGCGGCTCGACCGCGCCCCCGGATTCCA
>NZ_CAURTV010000102.1:0-13454 GCF_963527515.1 uncultured Cellulomonas sp.
GTCGCGGCGGCGGCGCGCGGCGGCGGCGAGCTCGTCGTCGGAGGCGTCCGGCCCGGGGAGGGTCGCGGCCGCGCGGTAGGCGGCGGGGTCGGCGAGCACCGACGCCGGGAAGGTCAGGACGGCGTCGCCGGCCTCGGGCAGCCCCGCGTTCGACATGAGGACGAGGACCTCGAGCTCGCCGTCGTTCACGGCGCGGTGCACGACGCCGGGGCCGAACGACACGATCGACCCCGGCTGCAACGGGTGCACGGCTAACCCCGCGGGTCCGAGGGTGTGGACCGAGCCGGTGCCCCCGAGGACGACGTACGCCTCCGACGACACGACGTGCAGGTGCGGCGAGCCGCTGCCGGCGAGCCCGACGCCGTCACGAGCGGGCCAGTCGTACACGCGCAGGTGACTCACCGAGACGCCGCCGGGCAGTCCGCTCATGGGACGAGCATCCCGCTGGCGAGCTCCGCCAGCGCAGCGGCCGACGCGGGGTCGGCGGTGCCGTCGGCGATCACGACCGCGTACCGGAACCGGAGGGTGTCGCCGGGCCCGAACGGGACCTCGGTGGAGAAGAACGGCGCCGGGTTGAGGCAGCCGAACTGCTCGGTGCGGGCGAACCACTGCGGCGGGTGGGAGGGGTTGTCCGGGCCGTCGACCATGACGACCGTCGACGCTCCCCCGGTCTCGTCGTGCCGGCCGACGAACCCCATCCACGGCCCTCGCGTGCCGCGGATCTCCTCGCCGCCGGAGTAGCCGGGTGCGAGCAGGGTCCCGCCGGTGAAGGACCGGGGACCGCGCCAGAACAGTCCGCCGTAGCCGGCGTTCTCGCGGCCGCGGGTGGTGGGTGACCCGATGGTGAGGTCGTCGAAGGACATGTTGGTCATGGTCGTCTCGAAGGTGAGCACCCAGGCGTCGTCGCGACCCGCCGGGACGACGAAGCCGAGCGACCGCGTCTCGTCGATCACGCGCGAGCCCGCCTGCGTGTGCCAGGCGAGCGTGTGCGTCAGGTCGACGCGGTCGGACCCGACCGACAGGTCGGTGAGCGCGACGTGGTCCATCGACCCGTCGTTCTCCAGCTGCACGTACCCCTGCCCGTGCACGTAGGTGGGGCCGCCCCAGAAGTTGTGCTCGCCGACCACCGGCAGCGACCAGGCGATCCCCTTGTGCCAGACGTGGTCGTGCGGGCGGTAGGCGGTGACCAGGTCACCACCGCGCGTCCGGACGGGGTGCAGGTACGGGCGGGGGCTCTCGAGCTGCACGTCGGTCGGGACGTAGACGTACTGGGCCAGGGTGATGCCGTCGGCGACGACGTCGACCGCGCGGCCGACGCCGTGGAGGGCGGAGAGCGTCATCGAGCGGCGTCCAGCGAGGCGCCGAGGTCCAGGTCCGCGATGGTGACCGGCAGCCCGGTGACCAGCGACTGGTTGGCCGCGATGCCGACCGCCACGGCGCGCAGCCCGTCGAGGTACCCCGCCGGGCGGCCCAGGTCGTCGTCGGAGACCCGGAGGTGTCGTCGGAACACGTCCTTGAGCAGGATCGCGTCCCCGCCCCCGTGCCCGCCGATGCCGTCGGGGATCGGGTACTCCGTCGCCGGCTCCCAGTGCCGCTGCACCAGCAGCCGCTCCCCCTCGGGGCGCAGCACGTCGCCGACGGAGGTCGGTGTGGCGGACGGGTCCAGCACGGCCTTCCCGTCCTCGTCGAGCTCGATCGCCCCGCGCTCGACCACCTCGAGCTCCGCGCGGCCGGCGGTGCCGTTGACCGTGACGCGGTACCCCTCCCAGGGGCTGTGCGCGTTGAGCGAGTAGCTGAGGACAGCACCGCCCCGGTAGTCGACCAGCAGGGCCATGTTGTCCTCGATGGTGATGCCGGGCCCGAACACGTCCTGGTCGCGCAGGTAGCCGTCGTGCTCCTCGGCGTCGAGGTAGAGGGACTTCAGCCGGGGGTCGTCGTTGAGGTCGAGGGTGAACGGGTCGCCGACGACGCCGGTCCCGCGCGCCGGCCGGGCGCCGAGCCCGCGGTCGGCGGCGTTGCGGTCGCCGTAGAACCGCAGGGCGCCGCGGGCGTAGACGCGCGTCGGGACGTCGCCGAGCCACCAGTTGACCAGGTCGAAGTGGTGGCTGGACTTGTGCACCAGCAGGCCGCCGGAGTTCTTCTTGTCGCGGTGCCAGCGGCGGAAGTAGTCGGCGCCGTGCACGGTGTCGAGCGCCCACTCGAAGTGGACGGAGGTGACCTCGCCGATCTCGCCGGAGGCGATGACCTGCCGCAGCGAGGAGTTCCGCGGGGCGTACCGGTAGTTGAAGGTCATGACGACGTCGCGTCCGGTCTCGCGGACCGCGCCCGTGATCCGCCGGCAGCCGGGCCGGTCGATGGTGAGCGGCTTCTCGACGACGACGTCGGCCCCGGCGGCCAGCGCCCGCGCGACGAGCTCGGCGTGGGCGTGGTCGGGCGCGGTGACGACGACGACGTCCACCGACTGCTCGGCGATCATCTTCTCGAGACCGTCGGGCGCGTAGGTGGGCAGCGACGCGGGCCGCCCGAGCGCCTCGGAGACGACCGTCTCGTAGTGCGCCATGCGACCGGGGTTGGGGTCGAGCAGGGCGACCAGCGTGGCGACGTCCGCGTGCTCACCGACGATCGCGCCGATGTACATGCCCGCCCGGTGACCGGTGCCGACCACCGCGTACCGCAGCTGCTCGCCGTGCGGGGCGGGGGCGAACTCGGGGACGACGCCTGCGCCGGGCGACGTGCTGCTGCTCGATGCGGGACGCGGTGCGGTCGGGTTCTGGTCGGTCACGGGTGTCCTCGGTGTCGTCGTCGCGTCGGTGCGACGGATCGCGCGGAAAGCGTTGTCCGTCGGTAGGTAGCCTAAGCCGTGCGGCCCGTCTCGCACAGGTCCCAGGGTCGACGGATCATGGGAAGGGGCCACCCGCACCGAGCAGCGTCGCCGATCCAGGAGAACCGATGTCCCAGCGCACCACCGTCCTGCTGCACCCCGACTTCCGCGTGGGCGAGATCGACCGCCGAGTCTTCGGCTCGTTCGTCGAGCACCTGGGCCGCGCCGTCTACACAGGGATCTTCGAGCCGGGACACGAGACCGCCGACGAGCACGGGTTCCGCCGCGACGTCGCCGACCTCACCCACGAGCTCGGCGTGAGCATGGTGCGCTACCCCGGCGGCAACTTCGTCTCCAACTACGTGTGGGAGGACGCCGTCGGCCCGGTGGAGGACCGCCTGCCGTTCATCGACCTCGCGTGGCGGACCATCGAGCCCAACACCGTGGGCACCGACGAGTTCCTGCAGTGGGCCGAGCGCGAGGGCATCGAGCCGATGATGGCCGTCAACCTGGGCACCCGCGGGGTGGCCGCGGCGGCGGCGCTGGTCGAGTACTGCAACGGCGAGGCGGGCTCGCGCTGGGCGGACCTGCGGATCGCGAACGGGCGCGAGAAGCCGTACGCGGTGAAGCTGTGGTGCCTCGGCAACGAGATGGACGGGCCGTGGCAGATCGGGCACAAGGACGCCGAGGAGTACGGCCGGCTCGCCGCCGAGGCCGGCAAGGCCATGAAGCTGGTGGACAGGTCGATCGAGCTGGTCGTCTGCGGGTCGTCGTCGATGATGATGGACACCTTCGGCTCGTGGGAGCAGACCGTCCTCGAGCACACCTGGGACCTGGTCGACCACGTGTCGATGCACGCGTACTACGAGGAGCTCGACGGCGACCGCGCCTCGTTCCTCGGGTCGGGCACGTCGATGGACCGGTTCATCCGCCGCGTGGTCGCGTCCGCCGACGCCGTCGCCGCGCGCCGCCGCTCCGACAAGGTGGTCACCATCTCGTTCGACGAGTGGAACGTCTGGTACCTCAAGTCCCGCTTCGTCGGCGAGCAGAACCTGCCGCTGCAGCGCGACGCCCCGCGGATCATCGAGGACGTCTACTCGGCGCTCGACGCCGTCGTCGTCGGCGACCTGCTGGTCACCCTGCTCAACCACGCCGACCGCGTGCCCGTCGCCTGCCTGGCCCAGCTGGTCAACGTGATCGCCCCGATCATGACCGAGCCCGGCGGCCCGGCATGGCGCCAGCCGACGTTCCACCCCTTCGCGACGACGGCACGGCTCGCCCGCGGCACGGCCCTGGACCTGCGGGTGACGGCGCCCACCATGCCCACCGCCCAGCACGGTGACGTCCCGGTGGTCACCGCGGCGGCGACCTTGGACGGCGACGACGTCGCGGTGTTCCTGGTCAACCGGTCCGCCGAGCCCGTCGAGGTGGAGCTCTCGCACCCCGGCGTGACGCTGGCCCTCGGTCGCGGCGTGCAGGTCACGGCCGACGACGAGCCCGCCGTCGAGGGCCCGGAGCACGCGGCCGCCGTCGCGGAGCACCACGTGTCGGAGATCGACGGCCCCGCGCAGGCGAGCGGCAGCACCGTGATCACGCTCGCCCCGGAGTCCTGGACTGCCCTGCCGGGGGTGCTCACCCGGGACTGATGGTGGCGGGTGGCACGATCGACGGATGAGGCGCGCGATCGGGTGGCTGTTCGGCCTGGTCGCCGCGAGCCTGGTCGGCTTCGGGATCGCAGCCTGGCTCAACCCCCGGCCGGCGTCGGTGGTCCTGCGCCGCCGGATGGACCGCCACGGCTCCGCCCGGTTCACCGCGACCGCGCCCTTCGTGCCCACGCACGTGACCTCCCAGGTAGACATCCCGTACCGCGAAGGCGACCCGGGCGCCCGACTCGACGTGCACCGCTCCACTGCGTCCGACGGCTCGCTGCCGACGATCGTGTGGGTGCACGGCGGCGCGTGGCTGTCGGGCAGCAAGGACCTCATCGCCAACTACCTGCGGGTGGTCGCGGGCGGCGGGTGCACGGTGGTCGGCGTCGACTACACGATCGCGCCCCGGGCCACCTACCCCGCCCCCGTCCTGCAGGTCCTCGACGCGCTCGCGTACCTCACGGAGCACGCCGACGAGCTCGGGGTGAACCCGCACCGCCTGGTGCTCGCGGGCGACTCGGCCGGCGCCCAGATCGCTGCCCAGGTGGCCGGCGTGGTGGTCAACCCCGCCTACGCCGCCTCGATCGACGCGCACCCGAGGATCACCCCGGACCAGATCGTCGGCACGGTGCTGTTCTGCGGCGTCTTCGACATGTCCCTGGCCCGGGGGCTGCGCGGGCGCCCGCGCTGGTTCGTCGACTCGGTGATGCGCCTGTTCACCGGCAGCGCCGACTACCTGGACGACCCCAGGTTCGACGGCATCTCGGTGGTGAACCACCTGACGCCCGCGTTCCCGCCCACCCTCGTGTCCTGCGGCAACGCCGACCCGCTGCTGGGCCACTCGCAGTCTCTGGTCGCCACGCTCGAGCGCCTCAAGATCCCCCACGAGACCCTGCTCTTCGCACCCGACCACGAGCCGGCGCTCGGTCACGAGTACCAGTTCCACGTCAGCACCGACGCCGGCCGGCTGGCGCTGGCGAGGGTGCAGCGGTTCGTCGAGACGCTGGCCTAGCCTCCGCGGACCTGCGCGCGGTGCTCGACCGACACGACCGCCAGCGCGAGCAGCCCCGGCACGATCACGGCCAGCGGCGCGAGCATCCACACCATCACCGCGCAGAGCCCGAGCGCCACGACCAGCAGGACCGTCCCGGTGAGGTCGTCGCCGGTGCGCCGGGCGGCTGTCTGCACGACGGTCCCCCACGACGCCCCGACCGACCAGCCCGCCGCGGCGCGCAGGACGACCACGAGCAGGACCGCGACCAGGAACACCATGACCACCCGGACGCCGGTGCTGCCGGGGATCTGGCCGGCGTCGAGGAGCTGCAGGTTGACCAGGAGCACCAGCAGGAGCAGCGGGGCACCGAGCGCCACGAGCCACACGCCGCGGCAGGCCGCTCGGAAGTCCTCCCACAGGGCGGCGAGCGTGTCGGGGCGGCCGTCGAGGTGGCGTCGGACGTGGGAGACGCCGGCGGCGAGCGCCGGGACGGCCGTGACCACCGGCAGGCTGAGCACGGAGACCGCCAGGCCCACCAGCAGCGCCTCGCTGAACAGCCCGAACCGTCCGCCGCCGAGCAGCCGCTTGTCGGTCGGGTCGGGCTGCGCAGGGGCGTCGTCGCTCATGACCTCCAGCCTCACACGCTCAGCCCTTGAGGCCCTGCGTGGCCACGCCCTCGACCAGGTACCGCTGGAACACCAGGAAGAAGAGCATCACGGGCACGAGCGCGAGGACTGCCATGGCCATCTGGGCGCCGTAGTCCGAGGTCGTCGTCTGGTCGACGAAGAGCCGCAGGGCGATCGGCAGCGAGTACAGGTCGGGCTTCTTCAGGTAGAGCAGCGGCCCGAAGAAGTCGTTCCAGGACCAGATGAACGCGAAGATCGAGCTGGTCACCAGCGCCGGCTTCATCAGCGGCAGCATGATCGAGCGGAAGATCCGCACGTGCCCGGCGCCGTCGATGCGGGCGGCCTCGTCGAGCTCACGCGGCAGGTTGCGCATGAACTGGACCATGAGGAACACGAAGAACGCCTCGGCGGCCAGGAACTTGCCGATGAGCAGCGGGACGAACGTGTCCACCAGGCCGAGCCGGTTGAACACGATGTACTGCGGGATGATCACCACGTGGAACGGCAGCAGGAGCGTGCCGATCATGAGGGCGAAGAAGACGTTCCGGCCGGGGAACTCGATCCGCGCGAACGCGTAGGCGCTGATCGAGCACGAGATGGTGATCCCGATGACGGAGCCGACGGCCAGGATCACCGAGTTGGTGAAGAACGTCCAGAACGAGACGCCGCCGATGCCTTCGAGGGCCTTGGTGAAGTTGGCCAGGCTGGCGTCCGCGGGGATCAGGCTGACGTTGCCGACGATCTCGCTGGACGGCTTGAACGAGGACATCAGCATCCACACCGCGGGGTAGAGCACGATCGCGACCAGTACCAGCGAGCACAGGTGGAAGACCAGGGATCGGCCGCGCTTGCGGTTCTTCGTGGACTTGCGCAGCTGTGCGCTGTCGTGCGCGCTGACGAGGTGGTCGGCAGCGGAGGTGACGGTGCTCATCACTTGCCCTCCCCCGAGTAGTGGACCCAGGACTTCGAGGTCTTGAAGAAGACGGCCGCGAGCGCGCCGACGACGATCACGAGGATCCAGGCCATCGCCGAGGCGTAGCCCATCTGGAAGTCCTGGAACCCGCGGAAGTACAGGTAGAGCGTGTAGAAGAGCGTGGACCGCGCAGGCCCGCCGGTCCCGTTGGAGATGATGAACGCCGACGCGAAGATCTGGAACGCGTGGATCATCTCGAGCAGCAGGTTGAAGAAGATGACCGGCGACAGCATCGGCAGGGTGATCTGCCGGAACTTGCGCCACGGGCCTGCGCCGTCCACCGACGCGGCCTCGTACAGCTCTGTCGGGACCTGCTTGAGGCCGGCCAGGAAGATGACCATCGGCGCACCGAACTGCCAGACGGTCAGCAGGATGAGCATCGGCATCGTCCGCGACGGGTCACCGACCCAGCCGCCGGCCTCGAACCCGAAGAACTGCTGGACCTGGTCGACGATGCCCTTGTCGATGAACATCGCCTTCCACACGATCGCGATGGAGACCGAGGCCCCGATCAGCGAGGGTGCGTAGAACGAGGACCGGTAGAACCCCTTGGCGCTGAACGCGTTGTTCAGCAGCATCGCCACGGCCAGGGCGGCGAGCAGCTTGATCGGCGTGCCCAGCAGCACATAGGTGAGCGTGACCTTCCACGCCTGCAGGTAGTTCGGGTCCTGGGCCAGCCGCTGGAAGTTCTCGATGCCGATGAACTCCGGTGGCGCGAACAGGTTGTAGTTCGTGAACGCCAGGTACAGGGAGGCGAGCATCGGGCCTGCGGTGAGCAGGACGAACCCGAGCAGCCAGGGGCTGAGGAAGGCGTAGCCGGCCAGGGACTCGGACCGCTTGCGGCGCTTCCGGGCGGCGGAGTGCGCGGCGGTCGTGGGGCCTGTCGTCGGAGCCTCGGCAGTGAGGGTCACGAGCGTGATCCGTTCGTTGATGGCGATGTGCGGGCGGTCTCAGCGGACCGCGGTGTGGGGGTGGGCCGCCCGGGTGCACGGGCGGCCCACCGCCGGATCACTGGGTCGAGAACTCAGCCTCAGCGAACCACTGCTCGGCGAAGTCCGCCGGTGTGAGCGTGCCGTAGGCCAGCTCCTCGGCGAGGGTCCGCCACTTGGCCTCGATCGTGCCGAAGCCCTTGACGGGGATCGGGGTGGACTCGGTCACCTGCTCGGCGACCTTCTCCTCGTACGCGATCACCTGGGCGTCGACGCTGCCCTCGGTGGTGTCGACGGCGGCGCGCTGGTCGGCGTCGGCCGGCACACCCTTCGACGTACCGAAGATCTTGCCGACCTCGGGGTCCGTGAGCAGGAAGTTGATCAGCGTCGCGGCCTGCTCCGGGTGCTTGGTGTTGGCACCCGACGACAGCAGCATCGACGGCTTGAAGAACAGGGCCTTCTCGCCCGGCTCGATCGACGGGATCTGCGCCATGGACAGGTTCTGGGTGCCCGAGTCGGCGACGTAGGCGGCCAGGAAGTTGTCCCAGCTCATCTCCGACGCGGTCTCGTTGACCGTGAAGCCTCCCTTGGGTGCGAGCGCGAGGTTGCGGTCGACCGGGAAGACCTGCTTGTCGGCGCGCAGGTCGGCCGTGAGCTCGAGGTACTCGACCACGTCGGCCTCGTCGAAGCCGAACGTGCCGTCGTCCTCGAAGGGCGTGACGCCCTTCTGCAGGAGCCACTGGATGAAGAACCAGAACGTGGCCGTGTAGTCGACGGCGCCGTAGAGGGCGTACCCGTCGGCCGTCGTCGCGCCGGCGCCGGAGACCTCCGCGATGAACTCGTTGTAGTCCTCCCACGTGTACTCGGCCTCGTCGGGGAACGTGACCCCGGTCTGCTCGATCACGTTGGGGTTCTGGAACATGGCGAAGGTGTTGGTCGACGTCGGGATGCCGATCAGCTTCTCCTCGAGCACGCCCGCCGTGGTGAGCGTCTCGTCGAAGCCGGACAGGTCGATCGTGCCGTTGTCCACCCACTCCTGCAGGTCGAGCAGCTGTCCGTTCTGGTTGAACTCACGCAGGTAGGACAGGTCGAACTGCATGACGTCCGGCAGCGAGCGGCCGGCGGCCTCGGTGGACCGCGCCGTCCAGTAGTCCGGGAACCCCGCGAAGCTGGTCTGGACGGTGATGTAGGGGTACTTCTCCTTGAAGAGCGCCAGCGCCTCGTTGTAGCGGGCGGCGCGGTCGTCGTTGCCCCACCACGTGAAGTTCAGGGTCACGGGAGAGGTGTCGGGGCCGGTGGTGCTGGCTGTCGGTTCCGCGTCGCCAGATCCGCCGGACGAGCAGGCGGTCAGGGCGAGGGCGGCGACGGCCGCAACAGCGGCGGTCTTCCACAGGGTTCGCTTCATCGTCGTTGAGCCTCCTTGCTCGGGGGGTGAAAGCGCATTCCGGACGTTAGGCGAGCGTCGTCGGGGCTGTCAACGAAACTCGCTGAATCGTTACAAAGACGTTCGTGGCAGTACCGTCGTTGCCACCAGCCGCATCTGTTGTATCGTTTCAATCTCCCGTGCTGCCCGATGACGCGCCACACACCCAGGAGCCCCGGTGACCGACCGTCAGATCCCCTCGTGGTCCGAGCTCAAGCCGCTGCTGCGCCCCAAGCCACTGGTCCTCGACCCCACGGAGCGACGCCTCGCCGACGCCCTGACCATCGCCGACCTGCGCACGGTCGCCCGGCGACGCACCCCGCGCTCGGTGTTCGACTACACGGACGGCGCCGCCGAGGCCGAGATCAGCCTGCGCCGCGCGCGCTCCCTGTTCCGCGAGCTGGAGTTCCAGCCGTCGATCCTGCACGACGTCTCCCACGTGGACCCGACGACCGACATGATCGGGACGCGGTCGGCCCTCCCGTTCGCGTTCGCCCCGACCGGGTTCACGCGCATGATGAACCACGAGGGTGAGCGCGCGGTGGTCCGCGTGGCCCAGCGCCGCGGCATCCCGTACGCGCTGTCCACCATGGGCACCACCTCGATCGAGGAGGTCGCCAAGGCCGGTCCCGACGCCCACAAGTGGTTCCAGCTGTACGTGTGGAAGGACCGCTCCGCCGGCGAGGACCTCATGGCGCGCGCCAAGGCCGCCGGCTACGAGGCGCTCATGCTCACGGTCGACGTGCCGGTGGCCGGCGCCCGCCTGCGCGACGCCCGCAACGGCTTCTCGATCCCCCCGGCGCTCACCGTCAAGACAGTCCTCGACGCGGCGACGCACCCCGCCTGGTGGATGAACCTGCTCACCACCGAGCCGCTGACGTTCGCGTCGCTGTCGTCCTGGTCCGGGACCGTCGCGGACCTGCTGGACAAGCTGTTCGACCCGACCATGACGATCGCGGACCTCGAGTGGATCCGCGCCTCCTGGGACGGTCCGCTGATCATCAAAGGCATCCAGACGGTCGACGACGCCCGCCGCGTGACCGACGCCGGCGCCGACGCGCTGGTCCTGTCCAACCACGGCGGCCGCCAGCTCGACCGCGCACCCGTGCCGCTGCGCCTGCTGCCCGACGTCGCCGAGGCCGTCGGTGGCCGGACGCAGGTCTGGGTGGACACCGGGATCCTGTCCGGCGCCGACATCGTCGCCGCCATCGCACTCGGCGCCGACGCGACCCTCGTCGGCCGCGCCTACCTGTACGGGCTCATGGCCGGCGGCGAGCGCGGGGTGGAGCGCGCGGTCGACATCCTCGAGCGCGAGGTGCTGCGCACGATGGCCCTGCTCGGCGTCTCCACGGTCAAGGAGCTGGGCCCCCAGCACGTCCGCCTCCCCTGACCCACCCGCAACGTCCGAGCAGAAGTGGGCTGGAGCCTCTCTCCGCTCGGACGCTGCGGGGGAGCAGCCGGGACGTCCGAGCCGCGGTGGGTCACAGCCTCCATGTGCTCGGACGTTGCGGGTCAGGGGGTGAGGTCGCGGCGCATCGCGAAGTTGGTCATCGCGACGCCGCGCGTGACCGGGCGCTGCTCGGCGACGACCTCGAAGCCCTGGCGCTCGAAGAACGGCCGCGCGGTCAGGCTGGCGTGTGTCGTGAGCTCCCCGGCGCCCAGGTCCCGCGCGGTCTCGACCACCCAGCCGAGCAGCGCGGTCGCGACGCCGCGCCGGGCGGCGTCCGGGTCGACGAAGAGCATGTGGACGTACCCCTGGTCGTCCACGTCGGTGAACGCGACGACCGCCCCGTCGACCTCGGCCACCTGCGTCCGGCTCGCCAGCCGGCGGGCACCCCACTCGGCCACGCCGATCTCGTCCGACGCCCACGCCGCCACCTGCTCCGGCGTGTAGTCACGGCTCGCCGTGAGGCGGATCGCGCGGCGGAACACGTCGAGCGTCGCGGCGGCGTCGGGCTCGCGGTACGGGCGCAGGATCACGCGCACGAGCCTAGGTCGCGACAGGCGCACGGTGCCGGCTACGTCGCGAAAGGCGCTCCGAGCTCCGTGAACGTCGCCCCCTCCTCGGCCACCCGCGCGCACCAGTCCTCGATGTCGGCGATCACCGGGTGCGCCTCGTCGCCCTCGCCGACCCACTCCACCAGCGACGACGGCACCGGCGTCGGGTCCGGTCCGGTCCGCACGGCCTCCAGCACCCGCAGGAACGCCCCGGTGTCCGCGGCGGAGCACCGCAGCGGGACGGACCGGTCGGCCCGGGCCGCGAGCAGCTGGGTCAGCAGGTCGACGCGCCCGCAGCGGATCCGGCGGGTCCCGCGGGGGGAGGACACCGCGATCTCGTCGGTCTCGTAGAACAGCGTCGCGGTGCCGAGCGCGCCGCGGACGGTCACGCGCGCGGGTGAGCGGACCGGGGCGCACAGGGTCAACCCGGCCGAGATGCGGAGCCCGCTGCGGGTCTCGACGACCACCGCGGAGGTGTCGTCGGCCTCGATCGGGTGCGCCCGGTACAGGTCGACCCGCACGTCGGTGACGTCCTGCGCGGTGCGTGCGCCGGCCAGCAGCAGCGCGGTGGCCACGGCGTGCGCGAGCGGGTTGGTCACCACGCCGTCCACCACCTCGACGCCGTCCAGGGTGCGCCGGCCGGCCCACCGGGCACGCGCGAAGTACGCCGCCGTCCGCACCCAGGTGCCGACCGCGCCGACCCCGGTGATCTCCCCGAGCTCGCCGGTCGCCACGATACGCGCGACCTCGTCCACCGCCCCGGACCCGAACGTCTGGAACCCCACCTGGCAGAGGCGGCCGGTCTCCTCGACGACCGCCAGCAGCTCGGCGTGCTCGGCCAGCGAAGCGGTCGTCGGCTTTTCCAGGAGGACGTCGCACCCCGCGCGCAGGGCGGCCGACGCCAGCGGCAGGTGGGTGTGGATGGGCGTCGAGATGATCACGACGTCGGGTGGGGCCTGCGCGAGCAGCGCGTCGAGGTCCGGGAACCAGGGGACGTCCCCGTCCACGGGCCGGGGGTCGACGAGCGCGGCGAGGGTGGCGACGCCCCGCTCGGCCAGCTCGGTCACGCGCCTGACGTGGGTCGCGCCGTGGCCGTGCACGCCGACGACGGCGACGGACGGGAGGCCCTCCGGCACGGTCAGCCCCACGCCTGTGCGGCCAGCAGTCCCGCCTCGTCGGCGCCGAGCGCGCGGTCCACCACGACCGCCGCCAGCCCGACGTCCAGCCGACCGCCCTCGGGCACGTCGACCACGGTGTCCCACGCCAGCGCGGGCCCGGCACCCACGTACTCGGCGACCCGGGCGAACCAGGGACGGAGCAGCGCGGGGTGCTGGACCAGCAGGACGGTGGTCGTCGCCACCTCGCGGCGCTGCACGAACGCGAGCCACGGCGACCGGCTGCCGTGCACGGCCTCCTCGCCGACCAGCCCGTCGCCGAGCACGGTGGTGACGTCGGCCGACGGCAGCCTCCAGAAGATGCCGCCGTACCCGGCGCTGGGCCGCCCGTTGGTGCCGGGGCTCTCGATCCGCAGGGGTCCATGGGACGCGTGCAGCACGCTGGACCAGCGCAGCGTCCACCCGCGACCGTCCGGCAGTGGCGCGGCGTGCAGCCGGCGGTCCTCGGTCAGCTGCGGGCGGTCGCGCTCGTCGCGCCACAGGATGTCGTCGACGAGCGTGGTGCCGTCGTCGGCGAGCCGGGCTCCCTCGCTCACCTGCCGCCCGTGGTTGGGCAGCAGGGTCGGTCCCTCGTCCCGCAAGAACGTGCGGCCGCCCCAGTAGCTGGTGCCGTTGACCACGGGCACCGCCATGGAGACGCCGTAGTGGTGGCGGTGGTCCACGGGGCTGGTCTCCGTGAGCGCGGTGCCGGCCGCCGAGTGGACGGGGTGCAGGTGCGGCCGCGGGGCGTGCACGCGCGGCACTCGGTCGCCGGGCTCGTAGCGGGCCAGGGGGACGGCCGGCCCGGACGTCGCGCCGCTGAGCAGGTAGGAGCCCAGGTCCGCGGCCCACGCGGTCGCGGTCAGCTCCGGCACCAGCACCCCGAC
>NZ_CAURTV010000103.1:0-13321 GCF_963527515.1 uncultured Cellulomonas sp.
TCGTGGCACCGGACACGCTCATGAAGCTCCCGGTGACGGTCCCCCCACGGGTGGGGCGCGTCCGCCTCGCGCCGCTCGGCCTCGGCCCGGGCCAGCTCGCCCTGCGCCTGGACCACCGCGATCTGGTTGCAGGGCGCCTCCTCCGTCGGCGTCGTGCACCGGGCCTGCTCGTCCGTGAGCGTCGCGCGGGCGACCGAGACGGCCGTGTCCAGGCCGATGAGCACCGAGAGGGCCGGGCCGACGCCCGCGCCCGTCAGCTCGCGCTTGGCGGTGCTGAGCGCGTCCTGCGCCGAGCGCACCCCCTCGCGCGCCGCGGTGACGGCGTCCTGGAGGGTCTGGCCGGCCGACGGCGCCTCGTACCCGACCTTCTGGTATAGCTCGCGGACACCGGCCGCGGTCGCCGCGTCGTACGCGTCGCTCGTCGGGTCGCCCGCGCTGATGCCCAGCGCCGCGAGCGCCGCCTTGAGCTGGAGGACGTCCGGTCCGGAGACCCCCGCGCGCAGCGAGCGGTACGTCGGCAGCTCCCCGGGGAGCACGATGACCGGGCGCCCGACGATCTCGAGGACGACCGACGCCGGGCCGATCTCCGTGCCCGTCTGCGGCACCTGACCGGTGACCACGGCCGGCCCTCCCAGGTCACCCGTCTCGATCTTCAGCGCGACCGGGTCCTCGTACCCGACGTCGCCGCGGATGACGAGCTCGTTGGCGATGATGCGGTTCTCCACGGGCACCGTGATGGGCCCGGCCGTCGGGGGTGCGGCATCCGCGGCCGCCTTGCCCGGCGACACGATCAGCTGGCTGAGGAGGAGGCCGGCGCCGAGGCAGACGACGGCGACGACCGCCATCGCCACGATCGTGCGCCGACCTCCGGTGACCTGCGTGCTCATTGCGCTCCTTGTGCGGCGTCGGACGTCCGGTGGTGTGTCACTCGGACGACTGCGCGGCCTTCGCGACCATGGCGTCGAGCTCGTCCTTGTGCGCGTCGATGAACTCCTGCTCGATCTCGAACTGCGCCTCGAGCACCGCGCGGCCCGCGCCGGTGCTGTCCTGGCAGGTACGGTCCGCGACGGCGGTCTCGATCTCCTGGTCGCGCAGCTCGGCGAGCGCGGCCGGGTCCTGCTCGCCGGTCTCCTCGTCGTACGGGATCTCGTTGGTGAGGTCGTAGATGCTCTGCTGAGCCTCCTCCGGCTTGGCGAAGTCGTAGCCGGCCTCCGCCATGCACTCCGCCCACGTGGCGTACGCCTCGAGCGTCCGCTCGTCGGTGCGCGAGTCCTCGTAGAGCTCGTTCATCTCCGACATGAGGTCCTTGAACTCCGGGTCGTCGTAGACCTGGCCCGCTTCGTAGACCTCGTGCTGGGCCTTGCCCTGGCAGCCGGCGGTGGTCCAGTCGTACTCCTGGACCTCCGCGGTCTCCTCGTCGGTGGGCTCCTCCGACATGGTCTGCTTGCCGTAGAGGGCCTCGTAGAAGGCCTGCTGCTCGCTCTCGCTCATCGTCTCGAGGTAGTCGGCGTTCGGATCGACCCACTCCTCGCCGCCGCCCTGGTTCATGGGCATCTCGGACGACGTGGTCGCGCCGTAGCCGTACTGCTCGGCGAACTCGAGGGAGTCCCAGGCGGGCATGTCCTCCTCACCCTCCATCACCGCGGTCATCCCGGAGTTGTCCTGCGGCGTGTACTCGAAGCCCTCGTCCTGCATGCAGGCGGCGACGATCTCCTCGGACCGGGCCATCTGCGCGTCCATGTCCGTCTCGTCCTGCGAGCCGCCCAGCTTCTCCCAGTACGCGTTGAGCGGGCTGTCCTCGTAGGTCAGCGTCGCGTCGCCCGTCGGGGTGCCACCGCCGGAGCTGCAGCCGGCGAGCAGAGTGAGCGCGACCGCCCCGGCGGCGATGGCAGCGGTGGTCCAGGTGGTCTTCATCGGTCGGCCCCTTCGGCGGGTGGAGTCACAGTCGCTCTCACTGGTGTCGACCAGGACCATAGCGGTCCCGACCAGGTCAAAGATCCACCTTCCGGCTGATCTCGTGACCCACCTGGCGAGCCCCGGGCGCCCGCCCCTCCGCGGGCGCCCGGTCGCTCGGTCCGAGGCTAGGGCTGGCCGTGCCCGGCAGACATCCACCGCAGGGTGCACAACCTTTCTGCCACGTCATACGTCAGTAGCGGATGGCGTCGATCACCTTGACCCGCACGGCGAACGTGGCAGGGATCAGGCCGGCGAGTGCGCCGACCCCCACCGCGGCGGCCATGCCGGTCAGGGCAGCGCTCACCGGGAACGGCGGCATGTCCTGGATGCCGCTGCCGCCGAACACCCGCTCGACCGGGATGTTCTTGATGATGGCGACCGCGAGCACGACGCCCACCAGCCCGGCGACGACCGTCGCGACCACCGACTCCAGGAGCACCCCGAAGAAGATCCGCCCCGAGGTGGCACCGAAGGAGCGCCGGATGCCGATCTCCCGGATCCGGTAGCGGACGGTGACCAGGGCGATGTTGACCAGGCCGAGACCGCCGAGCAGGAGCGCGAACCCGCCGATGCCGATGCCGACCCACTTCGTGGCCCGGTCCAGCCCGCCGTCGCCGTAGTCGTTGTCCCAGACCTCGACCTGCCAGCCGGGCGAGACCGCCTGCATGTCCCGCCTGATGCGTTCGCCCAGGTCGTGCGCCTGCTCGGTGGGCACCCAGAGGAACACCGTCGGCACCTGCGCGGACATCGGGTCCAGCGTGGAGCGACCGGCGCCGCCGGACTGCGTGCCGGAGCCGTCGGGGCCGATCCACCGGTGGAACTGGTCGTAGAGGACGTAGACCATCGGTTCGGCGTCCGGCCAGTCGTCGCGCAGGACGCCCACGACCGCCGCCGTGACCGGCGCCCGGTCGCCCAGCTGCACCGTCGGGTGGGACGACAGGTCCCCCAGGCCCTGCGCGCGCAGGAAGGACTGGTTGACGACGAGCGTCGGCGCCATCGCCTCGAGGTCGGCGTCGGTGAACCACCGCCCCTGCTCGGGCACGATGCGGTTGATCGTGCCGAGGGCGGCGTCGACCGCCTGCACCTGCGTGGGCCGGGTCCCGTCCGGGTAGCGGACCAGGGCCTGCGCCGACTCGTTGCGGCTGGCGTACGTGATGTCGTACCGCTCCAGCACGCGCTGGAACTCGTCGTCCCAGGCGGTGGGCACCGCGGCCGTCCCGTCCTGCGACCAGGCGTTGACGTTGAGGGTGACGACGCGGCCGGACTGGCGCTCGGTCTGCTCCTTGAACGACTGGTTGAGCATGGACACCAGGGCGGTGACTCCCGTGATCGCGGTGACCGCGCAGGCCACGCCGATGAGCGCGAGCAGGACCCGGAGCTTGTGGATGCGCAGCTCGCCCCACGCCTCGACGACCGCTCCGACGACGCCGGTCATGCCGGCACCTCCGCCTCGGGCAGCCGGCGCTCGATCCGTGCGGACCGGTCGGCGACCAGGGGGATGTCGCCGACCCACTCCGACGTGGGGTCGAGCGTGATGGGCACGAGCACGCCCTCGGTCAGCCGGTACTGCCGCTCCGCCCGGGCGGCGACCGCCAGGTCGTGCGTGATGGTCACCAGGGCGGCGCCGGTCTGCGAGGCGATCTCGTCCAGCAGGTCCATCACCTCGCCGCCGGTCTCCACGTCCAGGGCTCCGGTGGGCTCGTCGGCGAGGATCACGCGCGGACCGCGCACCAGGGCGCGGGCGATGGCGACGCGCTGCTGCTCGCCGCCCGAGAGCTTGTCGGGCATGGTGTCGACGCGGTCGCCCAGCCCGACGCGCTCGAGCATCTCGGCGGCCAGGCGGGTGCGCGCCCAGAACTGCCGGCCCCGGGCGTAGAGCAGGGGAGCGGACACGTTCTCGAGCGCCGTGCGGCCGGGCAGCAGGTTGAACTGCTGGAACACGAACCCGAAGTCGCGGCCGCGCCGCCGGGTGCGCGTGCCGTTCGAGAGGCGCCCGATCGGCACGCCCTCCAGCAGGTACTGACCGGACGTCGGGGAGTCGAGCAGGCCCAGGATGTTGAGCAGCGTCGACTTGCCGGTGCCGGAGCGGCCGACGATCGCGACGTGCTCGCCGGCGTCGACCGCGAGGGTCACGCCCTGCAGGATCTGCAGGATCCGGTCGTCGGGCAGCCGGACGGAGCGCGTGACGTCGGTGAGCTCGAGGAGGCTCATCCGCCGCACACCATCGGGTCGTACTCCACGTCGCAGTCCACGGGTTTGCCGGTACCGCCGGGCACCGGGATGAACTCCAGGACCGTGTCACCCGCCGCGAGGCCCTCGGTGATCTGCACGTTCTCGCCGTCCGTCAGTCCGAGCCCGACCGCGCGCTTCTCGGGCTCGCCGTCCGCCGCGAGCACCCACACGTTCCCCTTCTGGACGGTGCCCTGCACCGCGGTGATGGGGACGACGACCACGTCGGCGGCGGTGCCGTTGGTGATCTCGACGCTGGCGCCCAGGCCGGGGAACGCGGTGACGCCCGCCGGGATCGCGCACGTGACCGTGCCCGAGGTGCTCGGGGTGTCGCCACCGTCCGGCCCGGTGCCGGTGGCGGGCGCGGCGCCGACGCGCAGGCCGGTGCAGCCGAAGGGCGCCGGTCCGCCGTTGAGCGTGACGCTGGCCTGCGTCGGGGCACCCACCAGGCGGTACTGCTGGTCAGGGGTGAGCGTCCCGGTGACCGACAGGGTGCCGGGCGCCACCTTGCCCACCTCGTCGCCGACCGAGAGCACCTGGTCCTTGAGCGTCGGCAGCGACAGGGTCCCGGCGACCGGCGCCTTCACGGTCTCGACCACCACCTTCGGCTTGCGCTCGGTCGTGGTCACCTCCCCGGTCTCGGGGTTCGTCTTGACGATCGGGTCCTGCGGTGTCTCCTGGCGGATCTCCAGGACCGGGGTGCCGGGCGCCACCGCGGCGCCGTCGGCGACGAGCAGCTTGGACACCGTGCCGGCCAGCGTGGCGCGCACGACGACGGCGGGGTCGGAGGTGACCGACGCCTGCACGGTGACGGCGTTCGTCACGGTGCCGGTGGCCACCTCGACCGTCGGCTCGACGATCTGACCGGTGGGCTGCAGCGACGTGTCGACGGTGCTGACGTCCGCCCCGGCGAACGCGATCTTGACCAGGGCGGCCGCGATGACGGCCCACAGGACCAGGCGGATGGTCGGGAAGATGATCCTGCGGGTGACCCCCACGGTCGGGCTCCTCGGTGTCGATGGGACGGCCAGCGGTGCGACGGGAACGTACCGACCGCGCGGTGACCAGGGGATCCGTCGGGAGGATGATCCGTCCTGGATACCGCGGTCCAGACACTACTGTGCGGTGCGCACTAGGTGCCGGCAGCGACGCGCCGGGCCGTCACGGCGTCGGCGTGGGCCACGTGAGCGCCCAGGCGTCGAGCTCGCCGCGGTGCTCGTCGACGAATGCGTCCTGCGCCGCGGCGACCAGCCCGTCGCGCGTGCGGGTCAGGCCGACCTCCTCGTCGCACGCCCGCTCCGTCGTGGCCAGCTCGATCTCCCGTGCGAGGAGCCGCGGCTTCTGTGCGGCGGGGATGCGCCCCGGGCCCCCGGACTCGAACGGTGCGATCTCGTCGGTCATCAGCCGCAGCCCGTCGCCCAGCGCCTCGAGCTCAGGGTGGCCACGCTCGGCGACGCACGCGCGCCATCCGGCCACGGCGGTCGTCACCTGCGCGTCCTGGTCGACGGCCCCCTCGATCCGGCTCGCTTCGTCGCGGTAGTGCGCGTAGGTCGCGTCGTCCCACCAGGCGGTCGCGGCCTGCTCCGCCTGTCCCGCGCAGCCGTCGACCTCGGCGAGCGGGTCGTCGGCGGCCGCACCGAGCAGCGCGTCCTCGTACGCGTCGCGCTCGCTCGCGGACATCGCCGCGACCAGCTGGGCGTTCGGGTCCGGCGGGGCGATCGACACCGAGGTCGAGCCGGCGCCGTCGACCAGGCCGTAGCCGTGCTCCTGCGCCCACGTCAGGGTGGAGCGCGCGCTGGGCACCTCCTGCAGGTCGGACTGCCAGGCCCCGTCAGGACGCGGTCGGTAGTCGAAGCCCTGCGCGTGCATGCAGGACGCGACCTCCTCCTCGGCCGCCAGGGCACGCGCCTCGTCCCCGGCGTCCATCCGGGCGGCGTACTCCCCGAGGTAGTCGGAGAGCGCGCCCGTCTCCTGCGTGCTCGCCGTGCCGGAGCAGCCTGCGAGCAGCAGGACGCCCATCGCCGCCACCGCTCGACCACGCCGCATGGCGCCCGACACTACGAGCGCCGGGCGCGTGACCGCATCGGACGCGGGACGGACAACGAAACCCGCCCGCCGTTCGTCAGGTCAGGACGCCGCGCCCGCCGCCGTCGCCAGGAGGAAGGCCGGGGCCCGCAGACCCTCGGCAGCGAACGCGTCCGCAACGGCCTGCGCCACGTGGTCCACCTCGTCCGCGCCGACCAGCGCGATCGCCGAGCCGCCGAACCCGCCGCCGGTCATCCGCGCACCCACGGCGCCCGCGGCCCGTGCGGTGTCGACCACCAGGTCAAGCTCCCGGCTGGACACCTCGTAGTCGTCGCGCAGGGAGGCGTGGGACTGGTTCATCAGCGTCCCGACCAGCCCGACCTCGCCGGCGTCGAGGAGCGCGACGAACCAGGTGACCCGGTTGATCTCGTTCACCACGTGCCGGACGCGGCGCACCTCGACCTCGTCGTCGAGCTTGTCCAGCGCCCACTCCAGCCCGCGGGGGTCGTCGGACACCTCGCGCAGCGTGCCGACGCCGAGCCGGTGCGCGGCCGCCTCGCACGACGCGCGCCGGGCCGCGTACTGCCCGTCCACCAGCGCGTGCTCCGCGCGGGTGTCGACGACGAGCAGGGCGAGGTCGTGCGCTGCCAGGTCGAAGGGCACCTGCCGGACCGACCCGTCGAGGCAGTCCAGGAGGAGGGCGTGCCCCTCCTGCGACCGCAGCGAGGCCGCCTGGTCCATGCCTCCGGTGGGCGCCCCCGCCATCTCGTTCTCGGCACGGACGCAGAGCGCGGCCAGGGCTGCTCGACCCTCGGCGGACGCCGCCAGGCCCAGATCGAACGCCGCGTCCAGCGCCACCGCCACCGACGACTCGAGGGCGGCCGACGACGACAGCCCGGCGCCGTAGGGGACGCAGGAGTCGATCGCGACGTCGAACCCGGAGACGGCGTGCCCGGCCTCCCGCATCGCCCACGCGACGCCCACGACGTAGCCGGTCCAGCCGTCCACGGACCCGGGGGCGACGTCCGCGAGGTCCACCGTCCGCATCCCTGCGGGCTCCTGGGCGGAGACGAGCCGGACGAGGTCGTCGTCGCGACGGCGCAGCGCCGCGTACGTGCGGTGGGGGAGCGCGATCGGCAGACACAGCCCGCCGTTGTAGTCGGTGTGCTCGCCGATGAGGTTCACCCGCCCCGGCGCGGACCAGGTGCCGTCGGGCTCGGTCTCGAACCGGGCGCGGAACAGGGCGGCGGCGCGGTCGGCGCCCTCGCCGGGGGTCCAGGCCTCGAGCCACTCGGGGGTCATGCCAGCTCCTTCAGACGGGTCGCGATGCGCTCGGGGGTGGTGTCGCTGATCCAGGCGCCCATGCCGGACTCGACGCCGGCCAGGTACTTGAGCTTTCCCGGCGCGCGCAGGACCGAGAACAGCTGCAGGTGCAGGCGGGAGTCTTCCCGGCCCTCCCGGGTGGGTGCCTGGTGCCAGCCGGCGATGTACGGCAGGGGGATCGGCTCGCCGTCGGGCCCGACGAAGAACCGGTCGAGCCGTTGCAGCAGCGCGAGGTAGACCGTGGCGAGGTCGGCGCGCTCGGCGTCGCTCAGTGCCGGCAGGTCCGGGACGTCGCGCCGCGGTGCCAGGTGCACCTCGACGGGCCACCGCGCCGCGAACGGCACGTAGGCCACCCAGTGCTCCGACTCCAGCACCACGCGCTCGCCGTGGGCCAGCTCGGCGTCCAGGACGTCGCGGCCCAGCAGGCGGCCGGTCCGCTCCCGGTGCGCGCGCGCCTGCGCCAGCATGGTCGTCGTCTTCGGCGTGAGGTACGGGAAGGCGTAGATCTGCCCGTGCGGGTGGTGCAGCGTGACGCCGATCTCCTTGCCGCGGTTCTCGAACACGAACACCTGCTCGATGCCGGGCAGCGCACCGAGCGCGGCGGTCCGGTGCGCCCAGGCTTCGACGATCGTGCGCATCCGCTGGGGTGAGACGGTGCTCAGTGACGCCGTGGAGTCCGCCGAGAAGCAGATGACCTCGCATCGGCCGGCAGCGGGGCGCACGGTCCACAGCGGCTCGTCGTCGCGCTGCACCGGCACGTCCGGGACACCCGGCACGGCGAGCAGCGACGGGAAGCGGTTCTCGAACACCACGACGTCGTAGTCCTCGGCCGGGATCTCGCCGTCCTGGTAGACAGCCCCGGGCTTGGCGGGGGCGAGCGGGTTGGCGTCGGCGGGCGGCAGGAACGTGCGGTTCATCCGGTGCGCGGCCATCGGGATCCACTCACCGGTGAGCGGGTCGCGGCGCAGCTCCGGGCCGGTGACCGGACGGGGGACGCCGTCGGCGTCGGGCACGGGGGCGAACCGGTCGGGCAGGGGCCGGGCGTCGACGAGCGTGCGCGTGGCGGCGCCCGACACGTACGGCTCCGAGTCGTCGAAGTAGATCAGCTCCCGACCGTCCGCGAGCGTGGTGGGGGTGATGCGGACGTTCACGTGGTGGCTCCTGAGGTGGTGACCAGGCGCAGCGCGGCTCCGGTCAGGTGTCGTCGGGCGTCGGTGGGCAGGGCGTCGTCGGTGAGCAGGGTGTCGACGTCCTCGAGGGGCGCGATGCGGGCCAGGCCCACGACGCCCCACTTGGTGTGGTCCGCGAGCACGGTGGTCGCCGCGGCGCAGGCCATGAGCGCGCGGTCGGTGGCGGCCTCCGCGAGGTTCGGGGTGGTCAGGCCGGACGCGTCCAGCCCGTGCACGCCGAGATAGGTGCGGTCGACGCGCAGGCTCGCCAGGGTGGCGTCGGCGACAGGTCCGACGAGCGCGTCCGACGGGGTGCGGACCCCGCCGGTGAGGATGACCTCGATGCCGTCCGCGCCGTGCAGCGCGTCGGCGATCCGCAGCCCGTTGGTGACCACCGTGAGCGGTCGCCGGGTGGTGTCCGCGGCCAGCAGCTCGGCCAGCAGGTACGTCGTCGTGCCCGCGGAGAGGGCGACGGCCTGACCGGGATCGATCGAGGCCAGCGCAGCCCGCGCGATCGCCGCCTTCTGCGGGCCGGACCAGGTGCGCTTGGCCTCGAACCCGGGCTCGTCGGTGGGCCGGCCGGGGGCGTCCGGCGCGACCGCCCCGCCGTGGACCCGCCGCACCAGGCCCGCGCGGGCCAGCTCGGCGATGTCGCGGCGGACCGTCATGTCCGAGACGTCGAGGCTCTCCACCAGGTCCGCGACGCGGGCCGCCCCGTCCGCGCGCACGGCAGCCAGGATCCGCTCCTGACGCTGCGAGGCGAGCACCTGAACAGCCTCGCACGCAAACGAACAAACATCAACACGCGCGGGGAGTTGGCGGACGGCTCGGCCCGGCTCGGCTCGGCCCCGGGATCCCCCGGGGGCGGGTCAGCGGCCGGCCGGGGTGAGGCCCAGGGAGAGGCCAGCCAGGCCGCGGCGCCGGGCGGTCAGCGAGCGGGCGACACCCACGAGCGCCTGCGCCGCGGGGGAGTCCGGAGCGCTCAGCACCACGGGCGTCCCGGCGTCGCCGGCCTCGCGCAGCCGCACGTCCAGCGGCACCTGCCCGAGCAGCGGCACGTCGCCGCCGGTGATCCGGGTGAGGTTGTCCGCCACCGTCTGCCCGCCGCCGGAGCCGAACAGGTCGAGCCGTGAGCCGTCCGGCTGCTCCAGCCAGGACATGTTCTCCACGACGCCCACCACGTGCTGCCGCGTCTGCACCGCCACGGACCCGGCGCGCTCGGCCACCTCGGCCGCGGCCAGCTGCGGCGTGGTCACCACCACCAGCTCGGAGCCGGGCAGCAGCTGCGCCACGGAGATGGCGATGTCGCCGGTGCCGGGCGGCAGGTCCAGCAGGAGCACGTCGAGGTCACCCCAGAACACGTCCGCGAGGAACTGCTGCAGCGCGCGGTGCAGCATCGGTCCGCGCCACACCACGGGCTGGCCGGGCGGGACGAACATGCCGATCGACACGACGAGCACGCCGAACGCCTCGGGCGGCAGCAGCATGTCGTCGACCTTGGTGGGCTGGCGCGTGACGCCGAGCATGCGGGGGATCGAGAAGCCGTAGATGTCGGCGTCGACGACCCCGACCTTCAGCCCGTCGGCGGCCATCGCGACGGCCAGGTTGGCGGTCACCGACGACTTGCCGACGCCGCCCTTGCCCGACGCGATCGCGAACACCTTGGTCAGGGAGCCGGGCTGCGCGAACGGGATGACCGGCTCCTTGTCGGTGCCGCGCAGAAGGACCCGCAGTGCCGACCGCTGCTCGGGCGACATGACGCCGAAGACGACGGACACGTCGGCGATGCCGGCGACGGTGGCCGCCGCGGCGCTGACGTCGCGCGTGAGCGTGTCCTTCAGGGGGCAGCCGGGGGTGGTCAGGTCGATGCCGACGGTCGCGCGCGAGCCGGCGACCTCGACCGAGCGGACCATGCCGAGCTCGGTGATCGGGCGCTTGATCTCCGGGTCGAGGACGTGCGACAGCGCCTCGCGGATGGCGTCGAGCAGGGGGTCGGTGGGCTCCGGCATGGTGCCCATCGTAGGTGGCGCGCGGGTCAGCCCCGGGGGGCCTTCCGTCCTCGGTCGGCCGGCTCGGAGCTGCGCTCCGGCTCGGTGTCGCGCTCCGCGGTGAGGTCCTCGAGCAGGTTGCGCAGCTCGGAGCGGACGAAGTCGCGCGTGGCCACCTCGGACAGCGCGATGCGCAGGGCCGCCATCTCCCGGGCGAGGAACTCGGTGTCCGCGAGGTTGCGCTCGGCGCGCTGGCGGTCCTGCTCGGCCTGCACGCGGTCGCGGTCGGTCTGCCGGTTCTGCGCGAGCAGGATCAGCGGAGCCGCGTACGACGCCTGCAGCGAGAGCATGAGCGTCAGGGCGGTGAACCCGTTGGCGGCCTTGTCGAACCGCAGGTCCGCGGGCGCCCACACGTTCCAGGCGATCCACACCAGGCAGAACAGCGTCAGGTAGATGATGAACCGCGGCGTGCCCAGGAACCGGGCGATGCTCTCCGAGATCTTGCCGGACGCGTCCTCGTCCAGCTGCGGCTTGCGGATGAACCGACGCCGCGTCTCCAGGGGCGTGTCGAGGCGCTCAGCCACGGGTCACCCCCGGGCGGTGGCTGTCGAGCACGCCCGACTCGGAGAAGTTGCCCTCGTCGTCCGTCTCGCGCCAGTCCTCGGGCAGCAGGTGGTCGAGGACGTCGTCCACGGAGACCACGCCCAGCAGGCGCCGCTCGGAGTCGACGACCGGCAGGGCGAGCAGGTTGTAGGTGGCCAGGTTGCGGGTGACCGCGAGCAGCGGCGCGTCCACGGGGATCGACTCGATGTCGGTGTCGACGATCGACCCGATCGCCTCGTGCGGGGGCTCGCGCAGCAGCCGCTGCAGGTGCACCACGCCGATGAACCGCCCCGTGGGCGTCTCCAGCGGCGGGCGGGCGACGAACACCATCGACGCGAGCGCTGGGGTGAGGTCCTGGCGTCGCACGTGCGCCAGGGCGGCGGCGATCGGCGTCTCGGGCCCGAGGATCACCGGCTCGGTGGTCATCAGACCGCCCGCGGTGTTGTCCTCGTAGGCGAGCAGGCGCCGGACGTCCTTGGCCTCCTCCGGCTCCATGAGCTCGAGCAGCTCGGCGGCCTGCTCGTCGGGGAGCTCGCCCAGCAGGTCGGCTGCGTCGTCGGGCTGCATGGCCTCGAGCACGTCGGCGGCGCGGCTGCGGGCCAGGGCCTGCAGGATGCCCACCTGGTCGTCCTCCGGCAGCTCCTCGAGCACGTCCGCCAGCCGCTCGTTGTCCAGCGCGCTGGCCACCTCGAGGCGCCGGATGAGACCGAGGTCGTGCAGGACGTCCGCGAGGTCGGCGGGCTTGAGGTCCTCGTACTGCGCGAGCAGCAGCTCGGCACCCTGGGCCGCGCTGGCCTGGCCGAGCCCGGTGACCTCGTCGACCGCGACCAGGAGCGTCTCGCCCCGTCGGCGCAGGATGCCGGAGCGCCCGGGCGTGTGCCGGCGGACGAAGAGCTTGGTGATCACCCAGTCGCCGTTGCGCTGCAGCTCGATGGCCACGTCCTCGATGGTGGCGACGCCGGAGCCGTCGTGGAACTCCACCGTGCGGTCCAGCAGCTCCCCGACGACGAGCGTCTCGAAGGCACGCTGCTCGAATCGCCGCATGTTCACCAGGCCGGTCGAGATGACCTGCCCGGAGTCGATCGCCGTGACGCGGGTGAGCGGCAGGAACACGCGGCGCCGGGCGGCCACCTCGACGACGAGACCGACGGCCCGGGGCGCGCCCTTGGGGCGCACCAGCACGACGACGTCACGCACCCGTCCCACCTGGTCTCCGAGGGGGTCGAACACGTTGGTCCCGGCAAGGCGCGCGACGAACACCCTGGTCCCCACGCTGCTCACGTCGGTCAGCCTAGACCGGGGCACGGGTGCCGCCGGTCAGGGGGCCTGGCGATCCGCCCAGGCCTGGGGGAGGATCGCGACATGTCGTTCTCCGGAAACGCCCGAAGCCCGCGGACCCCGACGCCCCCGCAGGGCGAGACGGTCGCCGCCTACGCCACCTACCTGGAGGCGCAGAAGGCCGTCGACCACCTCGCGGACAAGGCGTTCGCCGTGCAGCTGGTGACGATCGTCGGCACCGACCTGAAGATGGTCGAGCGCGTCACCGGGCGGCTGTCCTACCCGCGGGTGGCGCTGGGCGGGTTCCTGTCCGGCGCCTGGTTCGGCTTGTTCGTCGGCCTCCTGCTCAGCCTGTTCTCCCCGCCCGGCACGCAGAGCCCGCTGCTCGCCGCGATCTTCATCGGTGGTGCTTTCGGCCTGCTGTTCTCGGTCATCACCTACTCGTTCTCGCGCGGGCGGCGCGACTTCACGTCGACCAGCCAGATCGTCGCGTCGTCCTACGCCGTCCTGTGCCACCAGGAGCAGGCCCACAAGGCGCGCGAGCTGCTGCGCGAGATCGGCGGGGTCCAGTCCGGCTGGCCGGCCCGCCCGCCGGCGCCGGTCACCACCACAAGCCCGTCGGATCCGTCGGCTGCGTACCCGCCGGCTGGGGGGAACCCGCCGTACGGCTCGCCGACCGTGCCTCCGGTCGCGCCGCCCGCACCACCCGCTCCGCCGACCGCACCGCCTGCCGACCGGCCCGTGCCGCCC
>NZ_CAURTV010000104.1:0-12112 GCF_963527515.1 uncultured Cellulomonas sp.
CGTGGCCACGGCCGGCGTCGGGTGCGTCGGCGGGTGGGGGACCGGGCGCGGCCGCGGGACGGGCCGGATCGCCGACGGGGTGGGCACCGGTGCGGCGGATGGCTGAGGGGCCGGCGTCTCGTCGGCCGGCGCCTCGTCCGTCGCAGGCTCCTCGTCGGAGGTCTCCGCGACGGGCGCGGCCTCCGGCGTCGGTGCGTCGGAGGACTCCTTCGCCGGCGCGTCCTCCACGGGTGCCTCGGGCGCCGACGCCTCGTCGACCGCAGTCTCGGGAGTGGGTGCCTCGTCGACCGCAGTCTCCGGACTGGGTGCCTCGTCGGCCGGTGCCTCAGGCGTCGTGACCTCGTCGACCGGCGCATCGGGCGTCGTGACCTCGTCGGCCGGTGCATCGGGGGTCGGGACCTCGTCGGCGACACCCTCGTCGGTGTCGGTCTCCACTGCGGCCGGCTCCTCGGGGGTGTCGAGGTCGGGAGCGTCCGGCGCGACCGTGTCGGGAGCCGCAGCGTCGACCTCGTCGGGCACCACCGGTGCCTGCTCGACCTCGGTGGCCGGCGCGGAGTCGTCAGGTACGGATCCGGACGTCGGGGTCTGAGTCACTGGATGTTCACTCCCTCGATGATGACGTCGGACACCGGGACCTCGGTCCCTTCGACGGTGCCCGCGTCGGCGATGGCCTGCAGGACGTCCATCCCGGACGTGATGCGGCCGAACACGGTGTAGCCACCCGCAGTGTCTGCGGGAATCTCTGAGTCCTCGTACACCAGGAAGAACTGGCTGCCCATGGAGCTGCCGTCCTCCTGGGTCCGCGCCATGGCGATCGTGCCCGCCGGGTAGACGTTGTCGGCCGGCGCGTTCTCGATCGGTCCCCACGCGTAGCCGGGCCCGCCGGTGCCGCCGGTGGTGGGATCCGCGATGCCGAGGGCGGTCGGGTCGCCGCACTGGAGGACGAAGATGCCCTCGTCGGTCAGGCGGTGGCACGTCGTGGAGTCGAAGTAGCCCTCGCCCGCGAGCGTGACGAAGTTGGCAACCGCCTGCGGCGCCGCGGCGCCGTCGAGCTCGATGCCGAGGTCACCCTGCGAGAGAGCGAGGGTCCCGGTCCACGTCCGGCCCTCCGCGAGCGCCGGGGCGGGGACCTGCGCGGTGCTCGTCGGACTGGGTGCGGCCGCAGGTGCGTCGTCCCTGGTGAGCGTGATCGCGGCGACGATGCCGGTGGTGAGCACGAGGGCGGCGACGATGCTGCCCGCGATGACGCGCTGGCGATGGCGGCGGGCGCGGGCCTTGGCCTGACGCTCCTGCCACTTCTCGTACCGGCGGCGCTCGTACTCCCGCTCGCTCCTGCTGGACACGCACACTCCTTGCGACATCGAGCGGTGCGGCGGTCGTCCACCAGCCGCACTGCATGTAGGGGACCCGGGACAGTCTAGGCAAGCCTCAGCCACCGGCCACCAGCGACGCCGAGGGGCGACATCACAGTCCGGACACGTCGGGCGACTACGGTGCGAGGCATGCAGGTCGTCACGGTCGAGTCCCCGGTGTTCGGTGCGCGCAGCAGCGTGCTGGTGCACGACGACGGGTCGTGCGTGGTGATCGACGCGGGCGCCGACGTCGCCGACGCGATCCTCGGGTTCGTCGCGGACCGCGGGCTGCGCGCGACGGCCGTGCTGATCACGCACGGTCACGTCGACCACACCTGGGACGCGGGCCGCCTGTCGGAGGCGTTAGACGTGCCGGTCCGGCTGCACGCCGCCGACGCGTACCGGTTGGCTGACCCCTTCGGCACGCTCGGCGTGCTCGGCTCGCCGACGGGTGCACCGCACGACCCGTCGGGACCGCTCGCCCAGGCGATCGCCGCCACCGGCATCGACCCCGCGAGCTACACGGCTCCGCAGCGCGTCGAGACCTTCGGCACGCTCGGCGACGACCGCTCTGCCGACGTGCTGCTGCAGCTGGGCGGGCTGCGTGTCGTCGCTCGGCACGCGCCGGGGCACACGCAGGGATCGACGCTCTACCTGGTGGAGGACATGGCGTTCACGGGAGACGTCCTGTTCGCCGGGTCGGTCGGTCGCACGGACCTGCCGGGCGGTGACCAGGCCACGATGCAGCGGACGTTGCGGGAGGTCGTCGCGACCTTGCCGGCCGAGACGGTCGTCGTGCCGGGACACGGACCGACGAGCGACATCGCCACCGAGCTGGCCGGCAACCCGTACCTGGGCGGTCTGTAGGCCGGTCGGCGTCTGGAAGGATCGGGCCCCATGGCGCGACCGACCCCCCTGTCCGGATTCCCCGAGTGGCTGCCCGACGGCCGCCTCGTCGAGCAGCACGTGCTGGACGTCCTGCGCCGCACGTTCGAGCTGCACGGCTTCGCGGGCATCGAGACGCGCGCCGTCGAGCCGCTCGACCAGCTGCTGCGCAAGGGCGAGACCTCCAAGGAGGTCTACGTGCTGCGCCGCCTGCAGGAGGAGGCCGGCGCCGAGCCGGACCGGGCCGGGACCCTGGGCCTGCACTTCGACCTGACCGTGCCCTTCGCGCGGTACGTGCTGGAGAACGCCGGTCACCTCGCGTTCCCCTTCCGGCGCTACCAGATCCAGAAGGTCTGGCGCGGGGAGCGGCCGCAGGACGGTCGGTTCCGCGAGTTCGTGCAGGCGGACATCGACGTCGTCGGTGCGGGGTCGCTGCCCTACCACTACGAGGTGGAGCTGCCGCTGGTCATGGCCGAGGCGCTCGGGGCGCTGCGGGAGATCGGCGTGCCGCCCGTGCGCATCCTGGTGAACAACCGCAAGGTCGCCGAGGGCTTCTACCGGGGCATCGGCCTGGACGACGTCGAGGCGGTGCTGCGGAGCATCGACAAGCTGGACAAGATCGGTCCCGACGCCGTCGCCGCGCTGCTGGTCGCGGAGGCCGGCGCCTCGGCGGACCAGGCGCGGGCGTGCCTGGAGCTCGCGACGATCAGCGGGTCGGACGAGACCGTGGTCGACCGTGTGCGGGCTCTGGCGGGGGAGTCGAACGAGCTCCTCGACGAGGGCCTCGCCGAGCTGGGCGCGCTGATCCGGGCCGCGGCCGTCCGCGCGCCGGGTGTCGTCGTCGCGGACCTGAAGATCGCGCGCGGGCTCGACTACTACACCGGGTCGGTCTACGAGACGGTGCTCGTCGGGCACGAGCAGCTCGGCTCCATCTGCTCGGGCGGCCGGTACGACACGCTGGCGTCCGACGGCGCGACCAGCTACCCGGGCGTCGGGCTGTCGATCGGCGTCTCCCGACTGGTGTCGCGACTGATCAGCGGCGGCCTGGTGACCACCACGCGGTCGGTGCCGAGCGCGGTGCTCGTCGCGGTGGGCAACGAGGACGCCCGGGACCGGTCCGACGCGGTCGCGGCCACCCTGCGCGCACGCGGCATCCCGGTCGAGGTGGCTCCGTCGGCGGCGAAGTTCGGCAAGCAGATCAAGCACGCAGACCGGCGGGGGATCCCGTTCGTCTGGTTCCTCGGCGAGGACGGCGCGGTCGACCAGGTGAAGGACATCCGCTCCGGCGAGCAGGTGGACGCGGACGCCGCTGCCTGGGCGCCGGCCGATGCCGACCGGTGGCCGCGCGTCGTGCCCGCTTGACAGTCGTTCGAACACGTGTTCGCATGACGACATGCGATGGGACACGCAGAAGCTGGGCACCGACGACGCGACAGCGCTGCCGGGGCTGACGCTCGCAGGCCTGCAGCGCAGCGTGCGGACCCCGGAGTTCGCCGGGGTCACGTTCCACGAGGTGGTGTGCAAGAGCGCGCTGAACAAGGTGCCCGAGGCGTCGTCGATGCCGTTCCGCTGGACGGTGAACCCGACACGAGGCTGCCTCCACGCCTGCTCGTACTGCTTCGCCCGTCCCACGCACGAGTACCTCGAGATGGATGCCGGCCGGGACTTCGAGACGCAGATCGTCGTCAAGACGAACGTGGTCGAGGTGCTGCGAGCCGAGCTGGCACGGCCGTCGTGGGCCCGCGAGCACGTGGCGCTGGGCACCAACACCGACCCGTACCAGCGGGTGGAGGGCCGGTACCGGCTCATGCCGGGGATCATCGAGGCGCTCGCGTCCAGCGGCACGCCGCTGTCGATCCTCACCAAGGGCACGCTGCTGCGCCGGGACCTGGCCCTGCTGGCGTCGGCGTCGCGTGAGGTGCCGGTGGGCGTCGGGGTCTCGCTCGCGATCGGTGACGAGGCGCTGCAGCAGGCGATGGAGCCCGGAACCCCGACGCCCCGGGCCCGGCTCGACCTGATCCGGGCGGTCCGCGACGCAGGGCTCCCGTGCGGGGTCATGGTCGCCCCGGTGCTGCCCTGGCTGACGGACGACCGGGGACGGCTCGACGCGCTGCTGCGGGACCTCGCCGACGCGGGCGCGACCGGCGTCACCGTGCTGCCGCTCCACCTGCGCGGGCCCGTCAAGCCGCTGTTCCTCGCCTGGCTGCGGGAGCACGCGCCCGCTCTGGTGCGGCGCTACGAGGAGCTGTACGGCCGCGGGGCGTACGTGCCGCGCGAGTACGCCCGCTGGCTCGACGAGCGGGTGCGACCGCTCCTCGTCCGGCACGGCTTCGCCGACCGTGCCGGGCACCGGGCGGGCAGGATCCAGCCGCCCGGCGAGGGTGCCTACCCCACGGGCAGCATCGCAGCGGTGGGACTGGCCGTGCACGAGCCGGCGGTCGCCGCAGCCCAGCCGGTGCTGTTCTGACGTGCTCGCGCGCCCGGGCGGGTGACGTGCGCGCCGATGCCGTGGACCACGCGGCAGGCGTCGCAGGTGTCGCCTTATAGTCAGTTCGTCCCGGCACCTGTCGGGTCCGTCCGACGCAAGGTGTGACAGATCCACATGACGAGCCCCACCGGCGCCCCGGCGCGCGACAACGTCACCGACCGCCGACGTGCACGTGAGGAGCGCGGCATCGGACCGGCCGCCGCACGCGGCGACCGCCTGCCGCCGGCACCCCGGGAACGTCGCCCGATGCTGGCGGCGCTGGCGGTGCTGCTGATCGTCGGAGGTGCCGCCGTGGCCGGGCTCCTGGCACTGCGTGCCGACGAGCGCGTCCCGGTCCTCGTCCTCGCGCGTCCGGTCGCCGCCGGGTCGCAGATCACCGAGGACGACCTGCGGACCACCCCGGTCGCGTCCGAGGACACGCTGCTCGTGCCGGCGTCGCAGATGTCGGAGGTCCTCGGTACCTACGCGCGGGTCGGTCTGTCCAAGGACCAGCTCCTCGACACCTCGATGCTGAGCCCCACGGGGCCGCTGCAGGCCGGCCTGGTCGCCGTCGGAGCAGAGCTCGCACCGGGGCGGATGCCCGCGAGCGGTCTGCTCCCCGGCGACATCGTCCAGCTCGTGTCCGTGGCCGAGGGGGCCGGCCGCGTCCTGGTCGACGACGCCCTGGTGAGCGCCACCCGCGACAAGAGCCAGTCGGCGAACGCCGGCAGTGCGGGCTCGGGCATCACCGCCACCTTCATCGTCGACACCAAGGACGCCCCGGCCGTCGCCGCGGTGGGCGCGTCCGGCGACCTCGCTGTGGTGCTCGTCACCCGTGGCCAGCCGATCGACGAGGAGCGCTGACGTGCTGGTCGCGATGGCCTCCGCGAAGGGCTCGCCCGGTGTGACGACGACCGCCCGCGTGCTCGCGTCGGTGTGGCCGACCCCGTCCGTCCTCGTCGACGCCGACCCGGCAGGCGGCGACGTCGCCCTCGTGGCCCGCACCGCGACGCAGGAGCCCCTCGACCCCGAGCGCGGGCTCCTGTCCCTGGCGGTCGACGCCCGGCGCGGCCACGAGGGCGTGTCCCTCGAGTCCCACATGCAGGTGCTCGACGGTGGGCAGCACGTCCTGTGCGGGGTCCAGCGCCCTGAGCAGGTGGCCGGCATGGGACCGGTGTGGGGGACGATCGGCACGGCCCTGTCGCGGCACGCCGGGACGGTGGTCGTCGACGTGGGCCGGCTCGCCTTGGGCAGCCCCGTGACCCCCGTCGTGTCGGCGGCGGACGTCCTGCTGTTCGTCGTCCGCCCGCACGTGGAGTCCTACGCCCACCTGCGGGAGAGGCTGACCTGGATCGCCGCCGCGGAGAACGCCGGCAGCGTCTCCCCGCCCGTCGGTGTCGTCGTGGTGACGGACCCTCGGGACTCCACCTCGACCAAGGACCTGGCCGCGCTCCTGGCCCACAGCGGGCTCTCGGCCCACGTCCTCGGCACGGTCGCGCACGATCCGCGCGCCGCCGACGTCGTGGCGGGTCGGCTGTCGCGCGGCATCGACCGGTCGATGCTCGTGCGGTCCGTCCGGTCGCTCGTGGACTCCGTCCGCTCGCTCGCGGACACGCGGCGGCCCGGGCTGGTGGCGCGCTGATGCTCGACCAGGCACTCGTCCGCCGGCTCCGCGAGGAGGTCGCGGACATCCTCGCGCGCCAGCGTCGTGACGACGCCGCGAGCGGCCTGCCGCCGATGTCCGCGGAGGACGAGCGCCAGTTCGCGCGGGCCGTGATCGGTCGCGTGCTCGACGCGCACGCGCGCGGCGAGATCGCCGCGGCCCGCACCGCTCCGACGCCCGCGGAGGAGGAGGAGATCGCGGCGGGGATCCACGCCGCCCTCTACGGGGTGGGTCGGCTCCAGCCGCTCCTGGACGACCCCGAGATCGAGAACATCGACATCAACGGGTTCGACCAGGTCTTCCTGCAGTACTCGGACGGCCGCGAGGAGCGCGGGCTGCCGATCGCCGACTCCGACGACGAGCTGGTCGAGCTGGTCCAGGTGCTCGGTGCCTACTCGGGTCTGACCAGCCGCTCGTTCGACTCCGCCAACCCGCAGCTCGACCTGCGCCTGCCGGACGGCAGCCGCCTGTCAGCGGTGATGGACGTGTGCGCCCGACCCGCGATCTCCGTGCGGCGCTCGCGACTGTCGCGGGTGCACCTGGACGACCTCGTGCGGTTCGGCTCGCTGACGCCCGACGTCGCCGGGTTCCTCTCGGCCGCGGTGATGGCGCGCAAGAACATCATGATCGCCGGCGCCACGAACGCCGGGAAGACCACCCTGCTGCGGGCTCTGGCCAACGAGATCCCGCCGTACGAGCGGCTCATCACGGTCGAACGCGCGCTCGAGCTCGGTCTCGGCGAGTTTCCCGACCTGCACCCGAACGTCGTGTCGTTCGAGGAGCGGCTGCCCAACTCCGAGGGTCTCGGCTCGATCACCATGGCGGAGCTGGTCCGGCGCAGCCTGCGCATGAACCCCAACCGGGTCATCGTCGGCGAGGTGCTCGGCGACGAGATCGTCACCATGCTCAACGCGATGAGCCAGGGCAACGACGGCTCCCTGTCCACGATCCACGCGAACAGCTCGATCGAGGTGTTCAACCGCATCGCGACCTACGCCATCCAGTCCGTGGAGCGGCTGCCCGTCGACGCGACGGCCATGCTCATCGCAGGAGCGATCGACTTCGTGGTGTTCGTGCAGAAGCACAACGAGTACCACGAGGGCGGGCGGCTGCGGCGGTACGTGGCGAGCATCCGCGAGGTCAACGGCGTCGACGGGCGGGTGCTCTCCAGCGAGATCTTCGCGCCGGGCCCCGACGGGGTGGCGACCGCTGCCGCGCCGATCTCCTGCATCGACGACCTCGCGGCGGTCGGGTACAGCCAGTCCTTCGCCGACGCGCGGGGGATGTGATGGGCACGACGGTCCTCCTGATGATCCTGCTCGGCGGCGTCGTGGGAGCAGGCGTGGTGCTCTTCGTCGCCGCGATGCGCCCGACGCACCGCCCTCCGGCTGCCACGAGCGGCCGGAACCTGGTGGAGAGGCTGGGGCGGCGCACGCTGGTCGCCGGGGGCGTCGGCCTGCTCGTGCTCGTCGCGACCTCGTGGCCCGTCGCTGCCGTCGCGTCCGCCGCGCTGGTGATCGCCGCGCCGTCGCTGCTCGGTGGGGCGAAGGCCGAGCGCGAGGCGATGGCTCGCCTCGAGGGCCTGGCCACCTGGACCGAGTCGTTGCGCGACACCATCGCGGGGGCGGTCGGGCTGGAGCAGGCGATCCCGGCGACGGCGTACGCGGCGTCGCCGGCCATCCGGCCACAGCTCCGCATGGTGGTCGACCGGCTGCGGGTGCGGACCCCGCTGGCGGTCGCGCTGCGTCGCCTCGCCGACGACCTGGACGACCCCAGCGCCGACATGGTGGTGGCGGCCCTCATCCTCAACGCGAAGCTCCGTGGGCCCGGGCTGCGACAGGTGCTGACCTCGCTGTCCGAGTCCGCCCGTGCCGAGCTGGAGATGCGGCAGCGCGTCACCGCCGGGCGCAGCGCCACGCGCCGCTCGTCGCAGATCGTCATGGTCTTCTCCGTCGGGGTGATCGTCCTGCTCACGGCGATCAACCCCGACTACGTCGCGCCCTACGACAGCCCGACGGGCCAGGTCGTCCTGCTCGTCGTCGTCGCGTGCTTCGCGGGCGGGTTCTTCTGGATGAAGCGGCTGTCCGGGATCGACACCCCGCAGCGGTTCCTCGTGGTGGAGGAGGACGCATGATCGGCGCACTGCTCGGGGGAGCGGTCGCCGGCCTCGGCGTCCTGCTGGTGGTGCTCGTCCTCGCGCCCCCCGGCCGGCGAGCCGGCGCGGCGCTCGCCCGCCTCGACCTGCAGCGCGCCGAGGCCCGCGAGCGGGCGGGGATCCTGGCCGTCGACCCGTCGGCCGGGTCCGGTGCCGCGTGGGTGCACGACCTCGGTCGTCGCGCCGCAGCCACCCTCGCGGGGTCCGGGATCCAGCTCGGCGGCCTGCGGTCGGACCTCGCGGTGGTCGGCAGGCCCCTGGACCTGCACCTCGCGACGACCGTCATCGCGGCCGTCGTCGGCCTCGTCGCACCGGTGATCGTGTCCGTTCTCCTCCTCGTCGCACGCGTCCCCCTGGCGGTGTCGGTGCCGGCGCTCGCCAGCATCGCCGTCGCCCTCGTCGCGGCCGCAATCCCCACTCTCGTCGTCCGGAGCAAGGCCCGAGCGCGGCGCCGGGACTTCCGGCACGTCGTGGGGTCGTTCCTCGACCTGGTCGCGATGAGCCTCGCCGGTGGCCGCGGCGTCCCCGAGGCGCTGCAGGCCGCCTCCGAGCTGAGCGACGGCTGGGCCATGGTCCGCATCCGTGACGCGTTGGGCACGGCGCGGCTGCGCGGTCAGACCCCGTGGTCCGCTCTCGGCGCCCTGGGCACCGAGCTGAGGATCGACGAGCTCCGTGACCTCGCCGCGGCCCTGGCGCTCGTCGCGGAGGACGGCGCGCGGGTGCGCGAGTCCCTAGCCGCCCGCGCCGGCTCCATGCGCCGCCGCGAGCTGTCCGACTCGGAGGGGCGCGCCGGAGAGAGCTCGCAGTCGATGATGGTGGCCCAGCTGCTGCTCTGCGTGGGCTTCCTGATCTTCCTGATGTACCCCGCGCTGGTGACCGTCCTCGGAGGGCTGTAGCGTGCGCGACCGCGACCACTCGGCCGGCGACGGCCGTCGGCTCACCCAGAAAGGACCAGGCCCATGCAGTACGACCTGACCACACCGTGGGGCTTCCTCGCGCTCGAGCTCAGACGGCGAGTCGACCGAGCCCGGAGCTCCCAGGACCTGGGTGCGTCCGCGATCGAGTGGGTGATCATCACGGGCGTGCTGGTGGCCCTGGCCGCCGCCGTCGGGCTGATCATCTACAACATGGTCAAGGACCAGGCGGACAGCATCGACATCCCCGACGCCCCCGGCGGTGGCGGCGGCGGTGGTGGGGGCGGCGACACGTGACCGGGCCGGGGCCGAGGCACTCCCGTGCCCGCGCTCCGCGGTGGTCCGGTGACCGGGGCGCGTCCTCGATCGAGCTGGTGATGTACACGCCGATCCTCATGCTGGTCACCTTCCTGATCGTGCAGTTCGGGCTGACGTGGCACGGGCAGGAGATCGCCGGCGTGGTGGCGCGGGAGGCGGCTCGTGAGGCGCGCACCGGCGGTGGGACGCCCGAGGCGTTGGCCGCGGGCGAGTCACGTGGCGAGCAGTACGCCGACGTGGTCGGCGGGGCGGCGCTGTCCGACGTGACCGTGGACGTCGTCCTCCTCGGCGACGACCGCGTGCGGGCGACGGTGTCGGGTCGGTCGGTCGAGCTGGTGCCCGGCTTCGCGCCGCGGGTCCGTGCCCAGGTCGAGGGTCCCGTCGAGGCGTTCCGGCCGGACCTGTGACGGCCGCCGAGCAGCGCAGGCGCCCCGTGACCGGGCGAGGAGCGGAGGAGGGGTCGATGGCCGTCGAGATCGTCGTGCTGGTCCCGCTCCTGGTCATGGTGATGGTGCTCATCGTCGCGTTCGGGCGGTACGTGTCGGCGGAGGGCGACGCGGAGGCCGCTGCGCGCGATGCGGTCCGCGCGGCGTCCTTGCAGCGTGACCAGCCGAGTGCGCTGGCGGCGGCTCAGTCGGCCGCGGCGGTCAACGTGCCGGACACGCTCGAGTGCGCGCCGGCTGACCTGCGGGGTGCGTTCGTGGCGGGCGGGACGGTGACCGTCGAGATGGTCTGCGACGTCTCCTGGGCCAACCTCGGGCTGATCGGCCTGGCGGGCAGCGCCCGCGTGTCGGCGCAGAGCTCGGCGCCTCTCGACCTGTACCGCCGGACCGGTGCGCCGTGATCACCTGGGTGAGCGGCCGGCTGGACCGCGACGAGCGCGGCTCGGCGTCCGTGTACGTCATCGGGCTGATCGTCATGCTCATGGTCGTCGCCGGCCTGGTGGTCGACGGGGGACGGGCGGTCAATGCCCGCGCCGCCCTGGCGGACGACGCGGAGCAGGCGGCACGCGCCGGGGCGAACCAGCTGGACCTCGTCGCGCTGCGGGGCACCGGTGAGGTGCGCATCGACAGGCCCGGTGCCGAGGCGGCCGCGAGGGACTTCCTGCTCGTCGTCGGCTATGCACCCGACGAGATCGAGGTCGACGCCGACGCCGAGCGCGTGCAGGTCTCGGTCGAGAAGGATGTACCGACGCAGCTGCTGTCGCTGATCCTGGTGCGATCGTTCCATGTGACAGGCGATGCCACGGCTCGTGCCGTGATCGGCATCGACGAGGAGATTGTCGGGGGAGCCCCATGAGTACCCACCTGGACCCGGAACGAGCAGCGGCACGGGGACCGCAGCGGTTCGTGCAGGCCGCGCCGACGGGACCCCGGCAGTCCCGGCTGTCCGCCGTGGGCGCCGCGCTGGTGCTCGTCCTGCTGGTCGTCGGTGTCCCTGCCGCGCTCGTCACGCTGGGCGGCATCCCCGAGCTCCCGACGTCGCTGCCCACGCGGGACCAGCTCACCGGGACGCTCGGTGCGCCCCAGCTGCTGAGCGTCCTGATCTGGGTGGTCTGGCTGGCGTGGCTGCAGTTCACGGTCTGCGTCGCGGTCGAGTTCCGCTCCGCCCTGCGCGGTGTCGGCCTGCCCACGCGCGTGCCGCTGGCGGGCCCGAGCCAGCGGATGGCCCGGGTGCTGGTGGCGTCGGTCCTGCTGCTCGTGACCGCCGCGGGCCAGGCGACCGCCGCCGCCACCCCGTCGACGGTCGAGCACGTCGCGGCACCCATGTCCGTCACCGCGGCCGCGGTCCCGGGGCAGACCGAGGTGGCTGCGCCGACCGTCGCGCCGGTCGCCGAGGCCGTCGCCGCCGAGGTGACGTACCAGCTCGGGGACGTCGTGCTCAGCGCCGAGGAGGGCGCCGAGCTCGTCGGCAAGCGGGTGTACGTGGTGCAGCCACCGGACGGTCGGTACCACGACAACCTCTGGGACATCGCCGAGCGGACGACCGGGGACGGTCGTCGCTACCAGGAGATCTACGAGCTGAACAAGGGCCGCGACCAGCCGGACGGGCACGAGCTGTCCCTCGCGCGGCTGATCTACCCCAACTGGCTGCTCGTGATGCCCGAGGACGCCGTGGGGGTCGAGCGGGTCACCGCGGTGACCGCGCCGGTCCCGGCACCCGCGCCGGCCCCAGCTCCGGCGCCGGCTGCTGCCGTCCCCGCAGCCACCGCCGCCGACTCGTCGACCACCTCCGTGACCGCCACGCCCGAGCGGCAGGCCGGTGTCGACGTCGGGGGCCTCCTCGGCGCCGGTCTGCTCGCCGCCGGGCTGGTCGTGGCCGTGGACCAGCTGCGCCGCCGTCGCCGCACCCCCGAGC
>NZ_CAURTV010000105.1:0-12084 GCF_963527515.1 uncultured Cellulomonas sp.
CCCTCGCCCAGCAGCATCGCGACGCTCAGGCCGGCCACCGTGACGGTCGCCCAGACCGGCGACGGCGAGCCGGCACCCCTCGAGACGAGCAGCACCGCGACGACGCCGGCGGCTCCGGCGGCCACGGAGATCGGGCGCTGCCGCGTGACGCCGAGCGCGACGACGACGACGCCGAGCGGCACGTAGGCCGGCCCGGGCGCGTGCCCGAGGGCGACGAACGCGGTGGGACCACTGACGGCCAGCAACGCACCGACGACCGCGAGGACACCTCCGCGCACCACCAGCACCACCGCCGCCGGCGCCAGCACCAGCAGGAGTGCGGAGAGGGCGTCGAACGGGCGCCCCTGCGGGTTCCACCGGTTCGCACCGGCGGCCCCGACGAGGGTGACCAGCGCGAGGAACGCGGCGGGGATCGCGACCCACGACGAGCGCGCGCCCCACGGCGACCCCGTCCAGTGGGCCGGTGCCGGGGTCATCGGACCACCGTAACGAGGCGCGGCCGGCGCGCGCGTCCTCCGGGTGGAGTGACGCACCCGCTCCTCCGGGAGCACGCAGGTGTCTGCGACGTGGTCGACGCGCGATATGCCAGACAGGCGCATGGGCTCGCGCTACGTTCGAGCCCCGCTCGCCGACGATCCACGGGAGACGCCGCATGTCGCACCGCCGTGTCGCCGTGGTCGTCGCCGCGGCCCTCGCGGTGCTCGTCGCCGGCTGCTCGTCGCCGGCTCCCGCCCCCTCGACCGGCGAGCCGTCCCCGAGCCCCACCACCCGGACCCCCGTCCGCACCCCCCGCCCACCCGGGCCGCTGTGGAGCTACCTCGAGCAGGTCAACGCCGACTCGGACGCGCGCAAGGCTGCGCTGCACCGGCAGTCGGAGGACCTCATCGCGGCCTGCATGGCCGACGAGGGGTTCAAGTACTGGCCGCGGGAGAACGCCGTCGAGTGGGACGAGTGGGAGCAGTACACGCTGGAGTACGCCAGCAGTACGGCTACGGCTCGATCTCCCGCACGCCGCCGGCGCCCGAGCCGTCCGGGTCGGAGCGCAAGAACGAGGAGTTCGTGCAGTCGCTCTCCGCGAACGCCAGGATGGCGTACGACCGGGCGATGGTGGACATGAGCGACATGGACCACCCGGGCCGGTGCGCGGAGGACGCGCGGGCTGCCGTCTACCAGGAGAACAACTGGCAGGAGGACCCCGCGTTCGCCGACCTGTACGCCGTGTTCGAGGCCTGGATCTTCGAGATGCTCGAGGACCCCCGGATGACCGAGGCCGCCACTGCGTGGTCCGCGTGCATGGCTGAGGCCGGCTACGACGTGGCCACCCCCGACGACGCTCAGATGAGCACCTCCAACGGGGAGATCACCCCGGAGTCGGACCAGCAGGAGATCGCCACCGCGGTCGCCGACCTCACCTGCCAGCTGGAGACGGACTACCAGACCTCGATGCTCGCGGCGCAGCACGCCATGGAGCAGGAGTTCGTCGACCTGCACCGCGAGCAGCTGGAGGCGCTGGTGGACGCGCACGCCCTCGAGCAGGACTGAGTCTCAGAGGTCGTACTCGACCACCAGGGGCGCATGGTCGGAGAACCGCTCCGCGTAGGTCGGCGCGCGGTCCACTGTCGCCCGCACAGCGGCGTCGGCCAGGTCCGGCGTCGCCAGCTGGTAGTCGATGCGCCAGCCGGCGTCGTTGTCGAACGCCTGCCCGCGCCAGGACCACCACGTGAACGGCCCCGGTCCCTCCCCACCCAGCTCGCGGCCCAGGTCGCGCCAGCCGAGGTCGTCGAACCAGCGGTCGAGGTACGCGCGCTCGCGGGGCAGGAACCCGGCGCTCTTGAGGTTGCCCTTCCAGTTCCGGATGTCGACCTCGCGGTGCGCGATGTTGACGTCACCGGCCACGACGGCGTAGCCACCCTGCTCGGCGATGTCCGCGAGCCGCGCGGTGACGTGGTCGAGAAACGCGTACTTCTCGTCCATCGACGGCGTGCCGACCGTCGCGGAGTGCAGGTACGTGGACACGACGGTGACGGTCCGCGCCGGCGCGCCCTCGTGCGCGGGCAGCTCCAGGTCGGCCTCCACCCACCGGCCGGAGTCGCTGGTCACGCCGGTCTTCAGGCCGATCCGGACGGCCGTCATCGGCAGCCTGCTCGCGATCGCGACGCCCGCACGGCCCTTGGTCTCGCTGGCCTCGTGCGCCAGGTCCCACTCCCCGGCCGGCAGGTGGTCCGCCAGGATCTCGTCCGACGCCCGCACCTCCTGCAGGAGCACCACGTCCGGCTTGCGGGCCTCCAGCCAGGCACCCATCCCCCGCTTGTACGCGGCCCGGATGCCGTTGACGTTCACGCTCGCGATGGTCAGCACCGGACCATCCAACCCCACGGCACGGACAGGCTGGACCTACTCCCCGCGGTACGCCCGCTCGAGGCCCTCGACGTCCAGCTTGGTCATGGTCAACATGGCCGCCATCGCGCGAGCGACCCCCTCGGGGTCCGGCCGGGACATGACGTCCTCCAGCTGCGCAGGGGTCACCTGCCACGACACGCCGAACTTGTCGACGAGCCAGCCGCACTGGCTCGGCCGGCCGCCGTCCGCCGTCAGGGTCTCCCAGAAGTGGTCGACCTCCGCCTGGTCCTCGCAGTCCAGGACGAACGAGAACGCCTCGTCCAGCGCGAACGCGGGGCCGCCGTTGAGGAACGTGGCGGGCATGCCGTCGAGCGTCAGCTCGACGAAGAACTCCGCCCCCTCGACGACGCCGGGGGTGCCCGGCGGGGCGGTCACGACGGACTGGATCGTCGTGTTCGGGATGACCTCGGCGTAGAACCGAGCGGCCTCGACGGCCTGGTCGTCGAACCAGAGGTGCGGACGGACGATGCCCATGACGGTGCTCCCTCCGACGGCCGCGGCCGGCCGTCCCAAGGACAGCCTGGCCCCGACCACCGACAGCTGTCAGCCCAGGAGGCGCTCGGCCGTCTCCACGACATTGGTGAGCAGCATCGCGCGCGTCATCGGACCGACCCCGCCAGGGTTCGGCGACACCCAGGACGCGACCTCGCGCACACCGGGGTTGACGTCCCCGACCACCCGGCTCTTGCCCGTCTCCGGGTCCGTCGACCGCGAGACACCGACGTCGATGACGACGGCACCCGGCTTGACGATGTCCGCCGTGATGATCCCCGGCACCCCGGCGGCCGCGATGACGACGTCGGCGTTGCGGGTGTGCTCCGCGAGGTCCTCGGTGCCGGTGTGCGTGAGCGTGACGGTCGCGTTGATCTCCCGGCGCGTGAGCAGCAGACCGATCGACCGCCCGACGGTGACCCCGCGGCCGACGATGACGACGTCCGCGCCGCGCAGGTCGATGTCGTGCCGGAGCAGCAGGTCCACGATGCCCCGCGGGGTGCAGGGCAGCGGAGACGTGACCGGCTCGTTGACCCGCAGGACCAGGCGGCCCAGGTTGGTCGGGTGCAGGCCGTCGGCGTCCTTGTCGGGGTCGATCAGCTCGAGCACGCGGTTGGTGTCGATGCCCTTCGGCAGCGGCAGCTGGACGATGAACCCCGTGCACTCCGGGTCCTCGTTCAACCGCGTCACGGCGGCCTCGATCTCGTCCTGCGACGCCGTGGCCGGCAGGTCCTCACGGAGGGACGCGATGCCCACCTCCGCGCAGTCCTTGTGCTTGCCGGCCACGTACCAGCGCGACCCGGGGTCGTCGCCGACGAGCAGGGTGCCCAGGCCGGGCCGCACGCCGCGCGCGGCGAGCGCCGCCACCCGCTCCGTCAGCTCGGCCTTGATCCGGGCCGCCGTCGCGGTCCCGTCCAGGATCCGGGCCGTCATCAGTACTGCTGCAGGTCGGAGTACAGCGGGAACGCGTCGGTGAGCTTGAGCACCCTGGCCTTGAGCGCGTCGAGGTCGGTCGACGCGCCGTTGATCAGGGCGGTCGCGATGATGTCCGCGACCTCCGTGAACTCCGCGTCGCCGAAGCCGCGCGTGGCGAGCGCGGGCGTGCCGATGCGCAGGCCGGAGGTGACGCGCGGGGGGCGCGGGTCGAAGGGCACCGCGTTGCGGTTCACCGTGATGCCGGCCGAGTGCAGGAGGTCCTCGGCCTGCTGACCGTCGAGGTCGGAGTGCCGCAGGTCGACGAGCACCAGGTGCACGTCGGTGCCACCGGTGAGCACGGAGACGCCGGCCGCGGCCACGTCGGGCGCGGAGAGACGCTCCGCGATGAGCCGGGCGCCGTCGAGGGTCCGCTGCTGGCGGTCCTTGAACTCCTCGGTGGCCGCCACCTTGAACGCGACGGCCTTGGCGGCGATCACGTGCATGAGCGGACCGCCCTGCTGGCCCGGGAACACGGCCGAGTCGATCTTCTTGGCGTACTCCTCGCGGCTCAGGATGAAGCCCGAGCGGGGGCCGCCGATCGTCTTGTGCACCGTGGAGGACACGACGTCGGAGTGCGGCACCGGGTTCGGGTGCAGGCCCGCGGCGACCAGGCCGGCGAAGTGCGCCATGTCGACCCAGAGCTTGGCACCGACCTCGTCGGCGATGGAGCGGAACGCCGCGAAGTCGAGCTGGCGCGGGTACGCGGACCAGCCGCCGATGATCACGTCGGGGCGCTGCTCCAGGGCCTTCTCGCGCACCACGTCCATGTCCACCAGGAACGTCTGCGGGTCCACGCCGTAGGCGCCGACCTGGTAGAGCTTGCCGGAGAAGTTGATCTTCATGCCGTGCGTGAGGTGGCCGCCGTGCGCGAGCTCCAGGCCGAGGATCTTGTCACCGGCGTTGATCAGCGCGTGCAGGACCGCGGCGTTGGCCGTCGCGCCCGAGTGCGGCTGGACGTTCGCGTGGTCCGCGCCGAACAGCGCCTTGGCGCGGGCGATCGCGATGTTCTCCGCGATGTCGACCTGCTCGCAGCCGCCGTAGTACCGGCGGCCGGGGTACCCCTCGGCGTACTTGTTGGTGAGCACGGAGCCCTGCGCCTGCAGGACCGCACGCGGCACGAAGTTCTCGCTCGCGATCATCTCGAGCGTGCCCTGCTGGCGGGCGAGCTCACCGTCGAGGACGGCGGCGATCTCGGGGTCCAGCTCGGAGATGTTCTGGTCGAGGATCGGGGTGTTGCTCATGGCACTCCCTGGCAGTCAGCGCGCACGGTGTCGGGCACCGCGCACTCGGTGGGTGGACCGGTGTGGGTGACCGGGGGCCCAGGCGTCCGACCCATGGTCTGCTGCTGCTGCGTCGCTCCCCGGTGGTGCCCCACCCGTTTCGCCAGTCGCGACGGGCACAGGGTAGCAAGCCGAACGCCGTGCGGGGAGCGGTCGGCCTGTGGGCGGCTCGACGGGTGCGTGTGCACAGCCCCCGACGCGACGGGCGCGTGCTCCCTACCTTTCCCGCGACGGCACCCGCCGCCCGCCCATTGAGGAGGACGCATGACCGATCCCTACGTGACCGGCACCGCCGACCACACCTTCATGCCGCCGCCTCGCCCGAGCTCTGCGCGGCCGCGGCGGTGGTTGCTGACGGTGCTCGCCGCCGCCACGGCGCTGACCGCCGTCATCGCGGTGGCCGGCCACAGTTCCGAACCCCCCGACGACCGTGCGACGGCGCCCGTCGTCATCGACGGCACGGAACCGGTCCAGCTCGACGGCGCGCTCGTGAGGACCAGGTGCTTCAGCTACCGCATGCCCGAGGGGCTCGCGCTCAGCGGAAGCTCCGCGGGCTGTGCGACGGCGGTCGGCGTGGGCGAGGACGACATCTCGGAGATCCAGGTCCGTATGCAGGCAGGCAGCGGCGGCGACGTCGACGAGGTCGCCACCGAGGTGCGCGCGGCACTGGTCGAGGTCGGCACCTTCGACGTCGACACCGTGAGGACGGGCGGCCGGGACGCGGTCAGGATCCGTGGCGTCGACGGCTGGGGTCTGCGCCGCACGTCGTACGTGGTCCCTCTGCCTGAGGGCGTGTTCTCGCAGGACGGCGTCGCCCTGGACAGCATCTGGCTGACGAGCCCCGTGAGCCCGGAGTTCGACGCCTGGGTGGCGACCGTCCTCGACTCCCTCGAGGTCCCCGGCGACTGAGCCGGGGACCGGTGCCGTCAGATGCTCGGTTCGGCGTCGCCCAGGATCTTGCGCAGGTACGCGTACGTCAGGTCCCCCGCGGTCTGGTCGTGCTGGTGCTCGTACCCGTGCTTGGTGTAGAGCGCGAGGTTCTGCACCGAGTCACGGCCGGTGAACACCCAGACCTCCTCGATGCCCTCGGGCAGGTGCGGCAGGATCGCCATGAGCATCTGGGTGCCGAACCCCTGGCCCTGCAGGTCGGGGGCCACGGCGAACCGGCCGAGCGTCGCCTTGGAGCCCTCGACGAGCACGCGGATCGACCCCACCAGGCGGTGCCCGTACCAGCCCCCCAGCGTGATGACGCCCTCGCGCTGCAGGTCGGACTCGAGCTCGGCGAGCGTCTGCGTGAGCGGCGGGATGTGCGGGTCGCCGTACTGCTGCGCCTCGGTGACGAACGCGGCGCGCCGCAGCGTGAGCAGCTCGCCTGCGTCGTCGAGGGTCACCGAGCGGATGTCGAGGGCGGGCTGGCTCATGCGGCCCATCGTGTCAGCCGATCCGCACGACCACTACTCTCGGACACCGTGTCCCCCGTCTCGCCTGTCGCAACTCACTGGGTCCTGACCCTCTCCTGCCCCGACCGCCCCGGGATCGTGCACGCGGTCGCGGGCCTGCTGGCCGAGCACGGGGGGAACATCACCGAGTCGCAGCAGTTCGGTGACCCGCTGTCCGGGCTGTTCTTCATGCGCGTGCAGGTCACGGCGTCCACGCCTCGCGACGAGCTGGAGGCCGCGTTCGCGCCGGTGGCGCAGCAGTTCGCCATGGACTGGTCGCTCGACGTCGTGGGCCGGCCCGTCCGCACGCTCGTCATGGGCTCGACCGCCGCGCACTGCCTGAACGACCTCGCGTTCCGCCAGCGCTCCGAGAACCTGCCGATCGAGCTGGTCGCGGTCGTGTCCAACCACACGGTGCTCGAGCCGCTCGCCGACTTCTACGGCATCCCGTTCCACCACGTGCCGGTGACCGGCGCGACCAAGGCACAGGCCGAGGCGCGGCTGCTGCAGCTGGTGGAGGAGCTCGACGTCGAGCTGGTGGTGCTGGCGCGGTACATGCAGATCCTGTCCGACGACCTGTGCCGGGCGCTGCAGGGGCGCGTGATCAACATCCACCACTCGTTCCTGCCCTCGTTCAAGGGCGCCCGCCCCTACGCGCAGGCGCACGACCGGGGCGTCAAGCTCATCGGCGCCACCGCGCACTACGTGACCGGCGACCTCGACGAGGGGCCGATCATCGAGCAGGACGTCGAGCGCGTCGACCACACCCGGCACGTCGAGGACCTGGTCGCCCTGGGGCAGGACGTCGAGCGCCGGGCGCTGTCGCGGGCGGTCCGCTGGCACGCCGAGCACCGTGTGCTGCTCGACGGCCACCGGACCATCGTCTTCCGCTAAACGCTTCGTGCCCTGACCGGGCGGCACGTGGTCGGGCACGCTCCGGGCATGAAGCCCTCTGTGCGTCGAGCCCTCGCGGCTGCCACCACCCTCGCCCTCGGCGTCGTCGGACTCGCGGCCGCCGCCCTCACCACGGCGCCCGCCGCGCAGGCCGCCTCGCTGGTGACCGTCTCCAGCTTCGGCAGCAACCCCGGCGGGCTGGGCATGAGCCTGTTCGTGCCGGACTCGCTGCCGGCCAAGCCCGCGGTGCTCGTGGTCGTGCACTGGTGCACGGGATCGGCGCAGGCCATCTACGACGGCGGGCAGTTCGACGAGCTGGCCACCCGGTACGGCTACATCGTCGTCTACCCGCAGGCCAACCGGAGCGGCAGCTGCTTCGACGTGAGCTCGGCGCAGGCGCTCACGCACGGCGGCGCCAGCGACCCCGCGAGCATCGTGTCGATGGTCCAGCACGTGCAGCAGCGGTACGCCACCGACACCAGCCGCGTGTTCGTCACCGGGGTCTCGTCGGGCGCGATGATGACCGAGGTCCTGCTGGCCACGTACCCCGACGTGTTCGCCGCGGGGTCGGCGTTCGCGGGCGTGCCGGCCACCTGCTTCTCCACGACGTCGCCCCCGCCCGGCACCACGTCGCAGGCACCCTGGAACAGCGACTGCTCCGGCGGCCGCCGCGTGCTGACCGGTCAGCAGTGGGGTGACCTCGCACGGGCCGCGTACCCGGGCTACACGGGACCGCGGCCGCGCGTGCAGCTCTGGCACGGGTCCGAGGACACGACGCTCAGCTACGTGAACTTCGGCGAGGCGATCAAGCAGTGGACCAACGTGCTCGGCGTGAGCGCGACGCCGGCGTCGACCGACTCCCCCGCCGCCGGCCATACCCGCACGCGGTACGGCGCCACGGGCGACCGGGCGCCCGTCGAGGCGATCAGCCTGCAGGGCGTCGGGCACGGCCTGCCGGTCGACGCCGCCGCGGCCATCCACTTCTTCGGCCTGGACGCGACGAGCACCCCGTCCCCGACGACGCCCGCACCCACCACCCCGGCACCCACCACGCCGGCGCCCACCCCCTCAGGTGCCTGCACGGTCACGTACGCCGTGAACCAGTGGAACACCGGCTTCACCGCGAACATCACCGTGCGGTCGGCGGTCGCGCTCTCCGGGTGGACGCTCACCTGGACGTACCCGTCGGGTCAGACCGTGACGCAGGCGTGGAGCTCGGTGACCACCCAGTCCGGCTCGGTGGTCACCGCGAAGAACGCGGCATGGAACGGCAGCATCCCGGCGGGCGGCTCGACGCAGCTCGGACTCAACGGCGCGCACTCGGGCACCAACACGGCGCCGACGAACTTCGCCCTGAACGGCACCCCCTGCGCCCGCGCGTGACCCGAGGAAGGTGAAGGATCCGGCCCGATTCGGGCCGGATCCTTCACCTTCGTCCTCCGGAGGGGCGGCGCGGGAGGGGTCGGGAGGGGCGGCGCCGGAGGGCCGGGGGGCGGCGGTCAGGCCTCGCGGACCCGGCGCTGGAGCGCGTCGATGGTCACCGCGACGGCCAGCACGAGGCCGGTCACCACGAGCCGGGCGTACTGGTCGAGGTTGAGCAGGGTCAGACCGGTCGAGATCGACTGCACCACCAGGATCCCGGCGAGGGCCGACCAGGCCGAGCCGCGCCCGCCGAACAAGCTGGTCCCGCCGATGACCGCGGCCGCGATGGCGGTGAGGTTGGTGTCCCCCGCGCCGCTGCCCTGGTTCGCGGCGGCGAGCCGTCCGACGGCCAGCACCCCGCCGAGGGCGGCCAGCGTGGAGCACGCGACGAAGACGGACACGAACACCCGGCGCACCGGCACACCGGCCTTGCGCGCGGCCTCCGCGTCCCCGCCGACGGCGCGCACGAACCGGCCCCAGCGCGTGCGGCGCAGCACCAGGTCGGTGAGCGCGACCAGCCCCACGAACAGCGCGAACACCGCGCCGACTCCCCGGTTGGTGCCCAGGTAGGCGACCGCGACCGACAGCACGGCGGCGAGCGCGGCGACCCGGGACACCACCTGCCACAGCGGAGCGACGGGCAGCTCGGCACGCAGGCGGCGCACCCGGTCCGTGACGCGCCCGGCGGCGTACGCCACGACGACCAGCGCCACGATCAGCCACGACGTCACGGGCGCGAGGAACGCGGTCTGGCAGAACCGCACCAGCCACCACTCGAACGGGAGGTTCACCGACCCGGTGGGGCCCAGCACGCGCATCTGCAGCCCGGTGACCGCCAGCAGGCCGGCCAGCGTGAACACGAAGCTGGGCACCGCCAGGCGGGTGTGCAGCGCCGCGTAGACCGACCCGACCAGCACGCCGACCGCGAGCGCCGCCAGCACCGCGAGCCACAGCGGCCAGCCCAGCTGCACGGAGCCCACCGCGACGACGGCGGCGGCCAGCCCCGAGACCGCGCCGACCGACAGGTCGATCTGCCCCACGTGCAGCGTGAGCACGACGCCGAGCGCGATGACCCCCGTCGCGGCGGACTGCTGCGTCAGGTTGACCAGGTTGTCGCTGGACAGGAAGTGCGGGTTGAGCGCCTGGAACACCAGCCAGATGAGGACGAGCACCACGGCGACCGGCAGCACGCCGAGGTCGCCGGTCCGCAGGCGCTGCCACGCCGTGGCGCCGAGCGCGCTCATCGCTGGATCCCCGTCACGGCCGCGAGGAGCTCCTCGTAGCTGGTGCGCGCGGCGTCGAACTCCCCGTTGACCCGGCCGAGCCGCAGCACGACGATCCGGTCGGCGACGGCCTGCACGTCCGCCAGCGAGTGGCTGGTCAGGACCACGCCGTGGCCCCGCTCGCGCAGGCGCTCGACCAGCGTGAGGAACTCGGCGGTCTGCCGCAGACCCAGGGCGGCCGTGGGCTCGTCGAGGACGATGACGCGGGGGTCGCCCAGCAGCGAGCGGGCGATCGCGACGGCCTGCCGCTGGCCGCCGGACAGCGCCGCGACGGGCACCCGGACCGACGGCACGGGGGCGGCGAGCTGGCTGAGCAGCTCCCACGCGTGCTTCTCCATGGTCACCTCGTCGAGCAGCAGCCCGCGTGCGGCCTCGTGCCCGAGATACAGGTTCTCGACCACGTCGAGGTTGGCGCACAGGGCCAGGTCCTGGAACACCGCGGCGATGCCCAGCCCGCGCGCGACCGAGGGGTCCGACAGCGTCACCAGCTGGTCGTCGACGAGCACCTCGCCCTTGTCCGGCACGAGCGCGCCCGTCAGGGTCCCGACGAGGGTCGACTTGCCGGCTCCGTTGTCCCCGATCACAGCGACCACCTCGTGGGCGTGCACCTGGAGGTCGACGTCGACCAGCGCGCGGGCGGCGCCGTAGCTCTTGGACACCCCCCGGAGCGCGAGGACCGGCGCGGTCACGGCGCACCCCCGTCGAGCAGGCCCGCGTCGGCGCAGGCGTCGGTGTAGGGAGCCACGCAGATCTCCTCGGTGGTGTAGACGCCGCCGTCGACGACGACGCGGCGCAGGTTGTCCAGGGTGACGGGCACCGGGCTGAGCAGCAGCGCCGGCACGCCCTGCACGCGGGCGGTGGTGACCGGCACCTCGCCACGCAGCACCCGGACGGCCAGCTCCGCGGCGGTGCGAGCCTGCTCGCTGATCGCCTTGTAGACGGTCATGGACTGGTCCCCGGAGACGATCCGCTGGATGGCCGCCAGCTCGGCGTCCTGGCCGGTCACGGGCGGGACGGGGTCGAGCCCCGCCGCCTTCATGGCCGAGATCGCACCCCCGGCGGTCCCGTCGTTGGCCGCGTACACGGCGTCCACCCGCCCGGCGTACTGGGTGAGCTGACCGGTCACCCACTCCTGGGCCTTGTCGGGGCTCCAGTCGGGGGTGTCGTAGGACGCCAGGACCTCGATCGGCGCCCCCTCGAACGCGTCCTGCACACCGGCCTCGAGCGCCGCCGAGTTCGGGTCGGTCGCAGCGCCGTTGACCAGCAGGACGCCCTGGGGGGGCTCGTCGGGGCCGGTGCGCCCCACGGCCAGCTCGCGGACGAGCGCCTCGCCCTGCAGCCGCCCGATCCGGCGGCTGTCGAACGAGACGTAGTAGTCGAGGTCGGCACCGGCGATGAACCGGTCGTACGCGATGACCGGGACCCCGCGGCGGTGGGCCTGCCCGACGATGCTCACCGCGGCGGCGGCGTCGACCGCGTCGAGCACCAGGACGCCCGCGCCCTGCGTCAGCGCGGACTCCGCCTGCTGCTGCTGCGCGGCGGCGTCCTGGTCGGCGTTGGCGTAGACCACGGTGCACTCCGGACACCGGTCGCGCACCACCTTCTCGAACTCCGGCCGGTCCTCGGCCTCGTACCGCGCGGTCTTCGACTCCGGGAGCAGCAGGGCGATCACCCGGTCCGACGGCACGGTCGTCGTCGGCGCGGCCGCGCAGCCCGACAGTGCCGTGCCGCAGGCGAGGACACAGGCCAGGACGACCCTCAGGGCGCGGTTCACGCGACCACCGCCCCGGCGCCGGCGATCGTGACCTGGTCCAGCGCCACGGCCAGCGCGCCCCGGACCTCGGCCGCGGCGCCGAGCGCGGCGCCGACCACCAGCACCGGTCCCGCCGTGCTGGGGAC
>NZ_CAURTV010000106.1:0-12006 GCF_963527515.1 uncultured Cellulomonas sp.
GGGCGGCCCCGGCGCGGCGCAGGTCGGACGGGCGGCCCGCGCCGACACCGACGAGCACGAGCCGCGGCGGCAGTCCCGACCACGGCAGGGTGACCGACGAGCCCACCGGGCGGGGCAGCTGCAGGACGTAGACCTCGCCCGCCGCACCGGTCAGGCGCGCGCGCTCGCCGATCTCGGCCAGGTCGACGCCGTACCGCGCGGCGGCCTCGGCGGTGCCCTGGAGCGGGCGCAGCGCGTCGTCGCCGGCGCGTGCGGGCGCCACGGGAACCGCGACCGCGTCGGTCGACGCGTCCGTGAGCAGCGCCGTCGTCGCGATGCTGCCGCCGTCGACGGTCACCGCCGGAGGCGTGCGACCGATCGACGTGCTCGTCCTAGCCCGTGCCATCGTCAGCTGACGACGGACGTCAGGGCCTCACCCAGCTCCGCGGCCTCGGTCGCGTTGAGCTCGACCACCAGCCGTCCACCGCCCTCGAGCGGCACGCGCATCACGATGCCGCGCCCCTCCTTCGTGACCTCGAGCGGGCCGTCACCGGTCCTCGGCTTCATCGCGGCCATGCGGGGCCTCTCCTTCGCTCGTGCGTCCGGTGCGCGGCTCGTGGGGCGTTTTCACGCGCACCACGTCGGCCTCGTCTACCGGTTGTCCGGAGTCCATCCTAGTTCACCCAGGCCGCTCACCTGTCCTGATGCCGACCAGGTGCCCCGATCGGACGCGCGTCCAGCACGCGCGGGGTCACGGCGGCCAGTCGGCCACCGGGTTGGTGTGCCACATCTGGCGGATCCACAGCACCTGGAGCCCGAGCATGAGCACCACGACGGCGCCGAACCACCACCGTCTCGCGGCCGCCGGCCTGGTCACGGCCCCCGCCGTCACGGCGCCGAGGGGGAACGCGAGCAGCAGGAACCGGGCGAGGCTGCTGCCCGGCTCCACCACCGCGGCGATGTACACGACGTAGGCGGCCGCCCACGTGTGCAGCTCGTTGCCCAGGCGCCAGGCGGCGGGCACGACGAGCACCGCGACGACCAGCGCGAAGCTGAGCCCCACCACCAGGAGCGCCCGGGACTCGAACCAGAACTGCGGGACGTACGCCCACCCGCCGAAGGGCGCCACCTCCCGCACCCCGCGCCACGCCTCCTGCGTCTGCAGGTACCCGTCCGGCACCCCGGTCACCCATCCGCAGATCGCCGGCCACAGCAACCCCGAGACCACGCACACGACGAACAGCCCCATCAGGCCCACGGCCGTCCGCCAGGACCAGGTGTCGGTCCCCCGCCGCGCCGACCACCAGCGCACCGCCGCGTGCACCACCACGACGGCGGCCATCGGCAGCGCCACGGCCCGTGTGAAGCCGAGCGCGACGACGACCAGCGCCATCCAGCCGTAGTCCCGCCGGAGCAGCAGGAGCAGGGCCGAAGCGACCAGGAGCAGCGCCAGCGCCTCCGTGTACGCCACCTGCAGCACCGCGGCCGTGGGGAAGACGCTGACCAGGACGACCGTCGCCAGCGGCAGACCGGGCCGGGCGGCGACCGCGCGCGCCGCACCCCGGACCACCGTCCGGTGCACGACGAGGACGGCGCCCGCGCCCAGGACCAGCGCGAGCAGCGGCGCGACGACCTCCCAGGGTCCGCCCGTCAGCTGCATGAGTGCGCGGGCCAGCATCGGGAAGAGCGGGAAGAACGCCCAGGCGTTCTGCTGGACCAGGCCCTCGGCGTCCAGCGGGAGCTCGGCGGGGTACCCGCTCTCCGCCACGGTCCGGTACCAGGACCCGTCGAACAGCAGGCCCACGTACGAGAAGTAGTCCGGGTGCGCGGGGGTCCACGGGTTCTGCTCCTGCACGCTCGCCACCCACAGGAAGACCGCGGTGGTGACCAGCCGGGCAACCGCGTAGACGGCGAGCACCAGCACCCACCACGGTCGGCTCGCCGCCCACGCCCACGCGCCCGCGGGCGTCGGCTCGGGGACCGGCTCGTCGACCGGCTCGTCGACCTGCCGCACCTCGCTCACGCCAGCCCCCTCACCACCCGCGCGGGGGGACGGTCCCCGCGGATGGAGGCGACCATATCGAGGGTGCGCCGGGTCGCGCGCACGTCGTGCGCCCGGAACACCCGGGCACCGAGCCAGGCGGCGACCGCGGTCGCGGCGAGGGTCCCCTCGAGACGCTCCTCCGTGGGCAGGTCGAGCGTCTCCCCCACGAAGTCCTTGCGGGACAACGCCATGAGCACGGGGAACCCGAGGGCGACGAGCGTCTCGGTGCGCCGGACCAGGTGCAGCGAGTGCCACGTGTTCTTGCCGAAGTCGTGCGTCGGGTCCACCAGGACGCTCGCGGGGTCGATGCCGAGCGCGACGGCCCGCCGTGCCGCCGCCGACACCGTGCGGACCACGTCGTCGAGCACCCCGTCCAGCGGGTCGCCCTCTGCCGCCTCGTACTCCACCCGGAACGGGTCCGTGCGGGGGCGCACCCCGCCGGTGTGCGAGCAGACCACCCCCAGGCCGCGCTCGGCCGCGACCTCCATGAGCGCGGGATCGTGCCCCGCCCAGGTGTCGTTGATGAGGTCCGCGCCCTCGTCCGCGGCCGCGCGCGCCACCTCCGCCCGCCACGTGTCGACGCTGACGAGGAGGTCAGGGTGGCGACCGCGCACGCGCCTGACCAGCGGGATCACGCGCTCGATCTCCTCGGCCGGCTCCACCCGGGGGCCACGTCCGGCGCGCACGCCGCCCAGGTCCACGATGTCGGCACCCTCGTCGGCGGCCCGCGCGACGGCGTCGTCGGCGTCGGCGTCGTCGAACCGCGCCGGGGCGTAGAACGAGTCGGGCGTGCGGTTGACCACCGCCATCACCACGGGCCCACCCCGACCGACCTCGCGCCCGCGGAGCCGCAGCACGGCACCGGCCGGGGGCGTCGTCACCGGCCCGAGTCCTCGGCTGCCTGCTCCGCGCGGGCGTTCTCGGACGCGGCCGCCTCCTCCGCCGCCCGCAGCTCCACGCCTCGCGCGAGCACGATCTTCACGGCCTCCTCGGCGGTGTCGACCACCTGCAGCAGGTCCAGGTCCGCCTGCGAGATCATCCGGCGCTCGAGCACGGTGGTCCCCACCCAGTCCAGCAGGCCCTGCCAGTACTCGCGGCCCACCAGCACGATCGGGAAGCTGATCACCTTGTGCGTCTGCACCAGGGTCATGGCCTCGAACAGCTCGTCGAACGTGCCGAACCCCCCGGGCATCACCACGAAGCCCTCGGAGTACTTCACGAACATCGTCTTGCGGGCGAAGAAGTACCGGAAGTTCACGCCCAGCTCGACGTACTTGTTCATGCCCTGCTCGAACGGCAGCTCGATCCCTAGCCCGACAGACAGCCCGCCGGCCTCAAGCGCGCCCCGGTTGGCGGCCTCCATGATCCCGGGGCCACCGCCGGTGATGACCGCGTAGCCCGACTCGACCAGCAGGCGGGCGACCTCCATGCCGAGCGCGTAGTCGGGGTGGTCCGCGGGGACGCGCGCGGAGCCGAACACGCTCACCGCCGGACCGACCTCGGCCAGCGCACCGAACCCCTCGACGAACTCGCTCTGGATCCGCAGCACGCGCCAGGGGTCCCCGTGCACCCAGTCGGAGGACCCCGCCCCGCTGAGCAGCCGCTGGTCGGACGTGGTCTTCGGGATCTGGTCGCCCCGCAGCAGGACCGGCCCCTTGCGGTAGCTGGGACCCGAGGAAGGGTGCGCGTCGTCGCTCATGGCCCCGACTCTAGGTCGGCCGGCTGGTGGGCGAGGCCTCAGCCGACCAGCCACGCGCGCAGAGCCGCGTGCGCGAGGGCGATCTGCCCGACGGGGCAGTGCTCGTCCTGCTTGTGCGCCAGCAGCGGGTCCCCCGGACCGAAGTTCACGGCCGGCACCCCGAGCTCGGAGAACCGGGCGACGTCGGTCCAGCCGTACTTGGCGGCGGGCACCCCGCCGGTGACCGCCAGGACGGCGTCGGCGAACTGCTGCGCGGCCGGGTCGTCGAGCCCCGGACGAGCGCCGGGCGCGGCGTCGACGAGCACCACGTCGTACCCCTCGAAGAGCTCGCGGACGTGCGCGGTGGCCTGCTCGACCGACGACGACGGCGCGAACCGGTAGTTCACCGTGACGACGCAGGCGTCAGGGATGACGTTCGTGGCCGTGCCCCCGGAGATCAGGACCGCGTTGAGGCTCTCCTTGAAGACCAGCCCCTCCACCTCGACGTCCCGGGGCGCGTAGGCCTCGAGCCGCCGCAGCACCTCGCCGGCGGAGTGGATCGCGTTCCTGCCCATCCAGGCGCGCGCCGAGTGCGCGGCGACGCCGGTGAGCCGCACCTCCGCCCGCAGGGTCCCGTTGCAGCCGCCCTCGAGCCCGCCGTTGGTGGGCTCGCACAGGACGGCGAAGTCGCCGGCCACCCAGTCGGGGTGCGCGGTCACGATGCGGCCGAGTCCGTTGAGCTCGGCGGCGACCTCCTCGTGGTCGTAGAACACCCAGGTGACGTCCCGCGTCGGCTCGGCCAGCTCGGCAGCGAGCGCCAGCTGCACGGCGACCCCGGCCTTCATGTCGACCGTGCCGCGGCCCCAGATCTCGGCCAGGGAGCCTTCGCCGATCAGCCGGGTGGGCAGGTTGTCGCTGATCGGCACGGTGTCCAGGTGCCCGGCGATGACCACCCGCGAGGCGCGGCCGAGGTTCGTGCGGGCGACGACCGTGTCACCGTCGCGGAGCACCTCCAGGTGGGCGTACCGGCGCAGCGCCGACTCCACCGCGTCGGCGATCGCGCGCTCGTCACCGCTCACGGACGGCAGGTCGCACAGGGCGCGGGTGAGCGTGACGAGATCGGTCGAGAGGTCGAGGGCGCTGTCCACGTCGCGACCCTAGACCCGTGCGGCGGTGTCCTAGGGTTGACGCCATGACTGCACGGACGGCTGAGCGATCGGCTTGGGGATACGGCCTGGCCACGGTGACCGACGACGGCACCACGCTCGACGTCTGGTACCCCTCGCCGGGGCTGGGCTCCCCCACCGACGACGCCACCGTGCCGGCCGTGCTCACCGCGTCCGAGCGCGTCGACGAGGCCCGCGGAGTCCGCGTCGAGGTGGTCCGCACGGTCAGCGACCTGGACGACCCCCCGCAGGACACGGCCGACGCCTACCTGCGGCTCCACCTGCTCTCCCACCGGCTGGTCCGCCCCCACGAGCAGAACCTCGACGGCATCTTCGCGGTGCTGCCCAACGTGGTGTGGACCGACCGCGGTCCCTGCGCCGTCCATGGCTTCGAGGAGACCCGCGGCCGTCTGCGTGCCGCCACCGGTGTCCCGGTCACCGTGCTCGGCGTCGACAAGTTCCCGCGGATGGTCGACTACGTGCTCCCCTCGGGCGTGCGGATCGCCGACGCCGACCGGGTCCGGCTCGGCGCGCACCTGGCCTCCGGGACCACCGTCATGCACGAGGGCTTCGTCAACTACAACGCCGGGACACTCGGCACCTCGATGGTCGAGGGACGCATCTCCGCCGGCGTCGTCGTCGGCGACGGCTCCGACATCGGCGGCGGCGCCTCGATCATGGGCACCCTGTCCGGCGGCGGTCGGGAGGTCGTCTCCATCGGCCGGCGCACGCTGCTCGGCGCCAACGCCGGGGTCGGCATCCCGCTGGGTGACGACTGCGTGGTCGAGGCCGGGCTCTACGTGACCGCCGGCACCAAGGTCACGCTCGTCGGCTTCGCGGACTCCCCCCGGGTGGTCAAGGCACGGGAGCTGGCCGGGCGGGACGGCGTGCTGTTCCGCCGCAACTCGTTGACCGGCGGCGTGGAGGCCGTGGCGCGTGTCGGCTCCGGTGTCGAGCTCAACGCGACGCTGCACACCAACGCGTGACCGCTCGACGTCGGCGACGCGCGCGGCGGGCGGGTCTTGCCGTCGTCGTCGCGGTCACCGTGCTCGTCGGCGGGGTGGCCGCCGTCGTCACCGCCCTCAACCGGTCGTTCCCGTCCCCGCCCTCGGCCGAGCGCTGCTTCGCCGAGGTGGACGGCACGCGCTGGTCGATGAGCCCCGACCAGGCGCAGAACGCCGCCCTCATCGCGGCGACCGGCGTGCAGCGCGGCCTCCCGGCCCGGGCCGTGACGATCGCGCTGGCGACCGCGCTGCAGGAGTCCCGGCTGGTCAACGTCGCCTACGGCGACCGGGACAGCCTGGGCCTGTTCCAGCAGCGACCGTCGCAGGGCTGGGGCACAGCCGAGCAGGTGCAGGACCCGGTCTACGCGACCGGGAAGTTCTACGACGGGCTCGTCACCGTCGCCGGCTACGAGAACCTGCCGGTCACCGAGGCCGCGCAGGCCGTGCAGCGCTCCGGCTTCCCGGACGCCTACGCCCAGCACGAGACGCGGGCGCGCGCCTGGGCGTCGGCCCTCACGGGCTGGTCCCCCGCGACGCTCACCTGCGACCTGCATGTGCCGGACACCGGGACGGCCTCCGCCGACGCCGTCGTCGCGCGTGTGCAGCGCGACCTCGGAGCGCTGCCCGTGCTCGTGACGCCGCTGCCCGACGGCGGCGCGACGCTCGACGTCGACACCTCGGCGATCGGGCCGGAGGGCGACCGGGCACGCCTGGACTGGGCGGTCGCGCAGTGGGCGGTGTCCGTCGCCCACCCGATGCAGCTGACGGCCGTCGGCGTCGCCGACCAGACCTGGGACCGCACGGGCGGCACGTGGACGACCGCGACCGCGCCGCTCCCCGCCGGAACCACCCGCCTGACGCTCGCGGGCTGACCAGCGGGCGCACAGCCGCCGCCCGCAGCCGGTGTCAGCGGGCGTCGACGTCCACGTAGTCGCGCGCTCGTCTCACGCGGCCGCCGCCCGCAGCCGGTCTCAGCGGGCGTCGACGTCCACGTAGTCGCGCGCTGTTGCCCCCGTGTAGATCTGCCGCGGGCGCCCGATCTTCGTCTGCGGGTCCGCCATCATCTCGCGCCACTGCGCGATCCAGCCGGGCATGCGGCCGAGGGCGAACAGGGGCGTGAACATCTCCTCGGAGAAGCCCATCGCCTTGTAGATCAGGCCCGTGTAGAAGTCGACGTTCGGGTACAGCTTGCGCGAGATGAAGTAGTCGTCGGAGAGCGCGATCTCCTCGAGGCCCATCGCCAGGTCGAGCAGCTGGTCGTTGCCGCCCAGGGCGGACAGGACGGAGTCGGCGCTCTTCTTCACGATCGCGGCGCGGGGGTCGTAGTTCTTGTACACGCGGTGCCCGAAGCCCATGAGTCGGACGCCGGGCTCCTTGTCCTTCACGCGCTTCATGAAGTCGGTGGCGTCCCCGCCGTTGGCCTGGATCTCCGTGAGCATCTTCAGCACGGCCTCGTTGGCGCCGCCGTGCAGCGGGCCGGACAGCGCGTTGATGCCGGCCGCGACCGAGGCGTACAGGTTGGCCTGGCTGGAGCCGACGATCCGGACGGTCGATGTCGAGCAGTTCTGCTCGTGGTCGGCGTGCAGGATCAGCAGCTGGTCGAGGGCGGCGACCACCGTCGGGTCCGCCTCGTACTGCTGGTAGGGCACGGCGAACGTCATGCGCAGGAAGTCGTCGACGTACCCACGCGAATAGTCGGGGTAGAGCAGCGGCTCGCCCTTGGACGCGCGGTGCACGTAGGACGTGATGGTCCGCGTCTTGGCCAGGATCAGCACGGTGGCCAGCTCGACCGTCTCGGGGTCGAACGGGTCCAGCGACTCCGGGTAGAACGTGGACAGCGCGTTGATCGCCGACGCCATGACGGCCATCGGGTGCGCGTGCCGCGGGAACGTCCCCATGAACGTGCGGAAGTCCTCGTGCACGAGGGTGTGCCGGTTGACCCGCTCCTCGAACGCCTCGAGCTCCGCCGTGGTCGGCAGGGCGCCGTGGATGAGCAGGTACGCGACCTCGAGGAACGTGGAGTGCTCGGCCAGCTGCTCGATGGGGTACCCGCGGTAGCGCAGGATGCCCTCGTCGCCGTCGATGTAGGTGATCTGCGACTCGCAGGACGCGGTGTTCATGAACCCGGGGTCCACGGTGACCATGCCCGTGTCGCGCAGCAGCGAGGAGACGACGATGCCGTCGTTGCCCTCGGTCGCGGTCACGATCGGCAGGTCCTTGGACTGCCCGTCGACGATCAGCTGGACCGGGGCGGTCACGACGTCCGACATAGGTGTTCCTCTCCTGCGACTTCCGGTGGCGGGATGTCCCGCGGCCTCCGGTCGTCGGCGACGACGGCCTGCCTGGGCGTCCGCGTGCTGCCCTCGTTGGCGTGGATCGACGGTACCTGCGTGGAACGTTCCGTGACCAATCCTCGATCAGACGTTGGTACGGGTGTGACTACCATCACAGCGGACGGATCAGGCCCCCGACAGGCGTGCAGCCGCCTCGGCGATGCGGTCGTCGGAAGCGGTGAGCGCGACGCGCACGTGCTCCGCGTCGCCGTAGAACGCGCCGGGCGCGACCAGGATCCCGAGCCCCGCCAGGTCGGCGACGGTCGCCCAGCTGTCCTGCCCGCCCGACTCCGGCCGCACCCACAGGTACAGGCCTGCGTGCGACCGGTCCACGGCGTAGCCGGCGCTCTCGAACGCGTCCCGCAGCAGGCCCCGACGGCGGCCGTAGACGACCCGTTGGGCGGCCACGTGCTCGTCGTCGGACAGCGCCGCGGTCATCGCCGCCTGCACCGGTCCCGGGACGATCATCCCCGCGTGCTTGCGCACCTCCAGGAGCCGGGCGACGAGCACGGGATCCCCTGCCACGAACGCGGCGCGGTAGCCGGCGAGGTTCGACTGCTTGGACAGCGAGTAGACCGCGAGCAGGCCGGTCAGGTCCCCGCCCGTGACGCGCGGGTCCAGGATGCTCGGCACCCCGGACGACGCCCACGGCTCGTCCCATGCCAGCTCCGCGTAGCACTCGTCGGAGGCGACCACGGCGGGCCGGTCGGACGACCGGGCGGCGTCGACCACCGCACGCAGCTCCTCCACCCCGAGCACGCCGCCGTCCGGGTTGCCCGGTGAGTTCAGCCAGACCAGCCGGACGTCGTGGTCCCCGGCGCGTGCCGCAGGGTGGTCGGTGGGTTCCGGCGTGGCACCCGCCAGCCGTGCACCGACGTCGTACGTCGGGTAGGCGGCGGCGGGGTGGAGCACGACGTCGCCTGCGCCGAGGCCCAGCAGGGACGGCAGGAACGCGACCAGCTCCTTGGAGCCGACCGTCGGCAGCACCGCCACCGGGTCGAGCCCGCGCACGCCACGACGGCGGGCGAACCAGTCGACCACCGCCTCCCGCAGCGCGGGCGTGCCGTGCGTCGTCGGGTAGCCCGGCGAGTCCGCCGCGTGCGTCAGCGCGTCACGCACGACCGCCGGCGTCGGGTCCACGGGCGTGCCGACGGACAGGTCGACGATCCCGCCCGGGAACGCGCGTGCGGCGTCGGCGAACGGGGTCAGCGTGTCCCAGGGGAAGTCCGGCAGGGAACCGGAGTGCAGTCCCACCGGCCGGCGTCAGTCGCCGTGGACGCGCAGCGGCAGGGTCGCGATGATCGGGTGGTCCTTGTCGATCTCACCCATCTTCGCGGCACCACCAGGCGAGCCGAGGTCGTCGAAGAACTCGACGTTCGCCTTGTAGTACTCGGTCCACTGCTCGGGGACGTCGTCCTCGTAGTAGATGGCCTCGACCGGGCAGACCGGCTCGCACGCACCGCAGTCGACGCACTCGTCGGGGTGGATGTACAGCGATCGCTTGCCCTCGTAGATGCAGTCCACGGGACATTCCTCGATGCACGCCTTGTCCTTGACGTCCACGCAGGGCTCGGCGATCACATACGTCACGGTCGGTCCTCCACAGGCCAGGGGTCCTTCTAGTATCGCTCACATGCACCTGCCCGCGACGCGCTGTCCACGAGGGGGACACCCGTGGGCGCCGTGAGCGACGGCGGATGGCGCGCCTGGTCACCCGGCGTCCGGGTGGTTGTGCGACGCCTGCGCGACGACCTCCCCGACGCCCACCCCGAGCACCCCGCGCTGCACGGCCCGCGGCACAACGACGTGCTCGGTGAGCTCCTGGCGGTCGACGACGACGGCGTGCTGGTTCGCACCCGCCGCGGGGACGTACGGGTGCCCGCGGCCGACATCGTGCTCACCAAGCTGGTGCCGCCCGCACCCGCCGGCCGACGTCGCCGGCCGACGGACGCGTAGCTACGGCGCCGGCGGCGTCGCCGTCGGCGGGGCGCCGCAGATCACCTTGTTCTGCGGCTTGTACCGCCACGAGTTCGACTCGGTCTTCTCGAGCGTCCCGTTCAGGTAGACCTTGCGCGTGACCGTCACGGAGAAGCCCGGGTTGCCCGCGGACTGCGGCTCGCACGTGGGCGACTGGGAGTACACGGTGGTCGGGGAGACGACGCCGGAGCGCGGGCTCGTGACCGACTCGACGGTCCAGTGCTTGGTTGACCACACCCGGACGTACACGCGGCCGCCGGACACCCACGCCTGGACCAGCGCGCCGTGCGGGGTGTTGTTCTTCCAGCGCATGTCGAGGGTGCCCGTGAAGATCGTCGCCTCCCGGCCCTCCGGGTACCGCGAGAACCACTCGCTGTGCGGGCGGTGCTCGATGTCCTCGTAGCCCGCCAGGAAGCCGGCGTTGTAGCTGGTGGTCGAGAGCTGGCTCAGGCCACCGCCCCACGCGTCCGTGTGCTCACCACTGACGATCGCACCGGCCTGGACGAACCCGTGCGCCGCGTCGATCGGGCCCAGCGCCTCGGTCAGGCTGAACGTCTCGTCCGGGCGGATCAGCGTGCCGCTGATCTTGCTGGCCCCGTTGGTGATGTTCTGCGTGCGGCGCGGCTCGCTGTTCAGCGGGGTGGAGAACTCCGCCACGACCTCCTTGACGCCCAGCGCCTCGAGCTCGGCTGTCGACTGCGACGGGTCGGCCTGGACCAGCTCCACGTTGGCGGTCCGCTCGTTCGACGCCGCCGCGGTGCCCACGCTGGCGGCGAGCGCCACCGGGTCCAGGGACGTCCCCGGCGTACCCGGGATGATCACCGGGGCGTCGTTGACGAACTCGAAGTGGGCGTCGGCGGACTGGGTGAGCAGGTTCGGCAGCTGTGCCAGGACGGCCTCGGCCAGGCCGTCGCCGTTCATCTGCAGCGCCAGGTCGCCGTCCGTCGGCACCCACGAGCCGTTCGCCGCCAGGGTCGGGGCGTCGATCATCGCGACCTGCCCGGCGACCGCCACCGAGACCGGCGCGGAGACCACCGTCTGCGCCTGGGCCAGGGCGGCGTCCGTCTCGGCCTGCGTGATGTCCGGCTCGACCGTCACGGTCGGCACCTCGATCGGGCGTGCCGCCACCAGCCAGTCGGCCGCCAGCACGTCCGCCGCCCCCGCCTGGTCGAGGTCCCAGCCGTCCACCGCGTCCGTCGACTGCGCGGCGGCGTCGATGAACACCACGGTGCCGTCCACAGGGGCCAGCGCCAGCGAGGTGCCGAGGTCGCTGATCGCCGCGCCGAGCGCCTCGTCGTCCACCGTGGTCACGGGATCCTGCTCGCCCACGCCGGCGATGTGCGCCCACAGCCGCTGCGGCTCGGCCAGGTCGACGCCCGTCAGGCGGTCGACCGTGGCGCGCGAGTCGAAGGTCAGTCCCGCAGCCGCGGGCTCGATGGAGGCCTGGACGTCGTTGGCGACGACCTCGATCGGCTCCGTCGTGGCGGCGGCGAGCTCCTCGTCCAGCCGGGCGACCGCCTCGTCCGCGGGCAGCCCCCCGATGTCCACGCCCGCCACCGTCGCACCGCGCGCGACCCGGTCGGCCAGCGCGTACGACGCCCCGACGTAGGCCGCGGCCAGCGCGAGCACGACGATCGCGATGATGAGGAGCCGACGCGGCCAGCGCCGCTTGCCGTCCTCGGGCTCGAACACGTCGAGCGGGGAGGCCTTGCGCTCCGACTGCGGGACCGGTCCCGAGGGGATCGGTCCGCCCGGCGGCGTGGTCGCGGGCGGAGCGACGGCGGACGTGCTGGGCGGGACCGGGCCGGACGGGATGGGCCCGCGC